>JAGNTT010000048.1 GCA_017987425.1 Candidatus Omnitrophota bacterium | reverse complement strand
ATCGGAACTGTTCCGATTTATCAGGCGCTGGAAAAAGTCAACGGCAAAGCCGAAGATTTAACGTGGGAGATTTACCGCGACACTTTGATCGAACAGGCTGAACAGGGTGTGGATTATTTCACTATTCATGCCGGCGTTCTCTTGCGCTACGTTCCGTTGACCGCCAAACGTCTCACCGGCATCGTTTCCCGCGGCGGTTCCATTCTGGCCAAGTGGTGCCTGTCGCATCACAAAGAAAACTTTCTTTACACGCATTTCGAAGAGATCTGCGAGATCATGAAACAGTACGACGTGAGCTTTTCGCTCGGCGACGGTCTGCGTCCGGGTTCCATCGCCGACGCCAACGACGCCGCGCAGTTCGGTGAATTGGAAACGTTGGGCGAGCTCACCAAGATCGCTTGGAAGCATGATATCCAAACGATGATCGAAGGCCCCGGCCACGTGCCCATGCATCTGATCAAGATCAATATGGAAAAGCAGCTGGAGATTTGCCACGAAGCGCCGTTCTACACGCTCGGACCTTTGACAACGGACATCGCGCCCGGTTACGATCACATCACCTCCGCCATCGGCGCCGCCATGATCGGCTGGTTCGGGACCGCGATGCTTTGTTACGTCACGCCCAAAGAACATTTAGGATTGCCTAACAAAAAAGACGTGAAGGACGGCATCATCGCTTATAAAATTGCCGCCCACGCCGCTGATCTGGCCAAAGGCCATCCCGGTGCGCAGGATTGGGACAATGCGTTATCGAAAGCGCGTTTTGAATTCCGCTGGAAGGACCAGTTCCATCTGGCGCTCGATCCGGAGACCGCCGAAGAATATCACGATGAGACTTTGCCCGCCGAGGGAGCTAAGCTCGCTCATTTCTGTTCGATGTGCGGACCGAATTTCTGCTCGATGAAGATCACTCAGGACGTCCGCGATTACGCCGAGAAGCAGGGATTGGAAGAGCAGGAAGCTTTGCGCAAAGGTCTGGAACAAAAGGCCCAGGAATTTAAAGACAAGGGAAGTCAGATTTATTCGTAATCTATGAAATCCCTCCCGCAACGAGTTCTCGTTTTAATCCTGCAGATGTGTCTTGTGCTGTTTTCCGCTTCGACTGTTCAAGCCGCGGACGATGACAAACTGATGTTTGCGATCAAAGTTACCGGCGGGAAGTGCGTCTACGGCCTCTGTCACAGCGAGCAATACTTTTTCAAAGACGGCGTTTTTAAATTCAGCGACGGCGGCGGCTATCAGCGTGAAGGCACTCTGTTTGCCGACGATTTGCAAAAGATTGCCGCGGCGATTGAGAAGACGGATTTCAAAGTTGTCAAAAGCAAACCTTTTACCCAGATATGCCGCAAGGCCTATGACGGTTCGGAATCGGTTTATTATTTTTATACCTCGCACGGTGTTGAAGAAATCGGAACCTGCGCGTACGTGATTGACGATCAGCATCCGCTGTTTATCGAAATAACAAATCTTTTAGGTCGTATCATGCAATGAAAGTATCCGCGTTGTAAGTGCACAGGAACACAGGTCACAAGTGCACATGAAGAGCAAAAGTTTTTAGTACACAGGTAACACTTTCCCCCTAAGTGTTTATTCAGTAACGATAAACATAAGGAGGAGAGATGGTTCAAGGATTTGAAAAGGGTTATAAAAAGTTATACGTTTGGCAAAAAGCCGATGAATTAGCCTATCAAGTTTATCTGGCAAGTAAGAGTTTCCCTTCAGATGAACTTTTCGGAATAACATCTCAACTTCGTCGAGCTGCGCTTTCAATTCCTGCAAATATTGTTGAGGGAATGGGTCGGCAGGGAAAACAGGAGACCAGGCAATTTATGAATATTGCCTTAGGCTCTCTGGCTGAAACAGAATATTTGTTGGAGTTTTGCTCGAGGTTAAAGTATTTAGATAACGACCAGTTTATTAGGTTGGATAGCTTGCGTAAAGAAGTCGGCGCAATGCTTTGGAAATTTTATAAAAGTTTTTAACTGTGCTCTTGCTCTGGATGGCTTGTGCACATTTGTGCTCCTGTGATCTTGTGTGCTTGTGTACTTTTGTTACTAAAGGAAATATAGTGAATAGAGCTTTTTACGACAATCTCACCCAGTGCGGCATTGCCAACGAGCTTTTGCCTAGGGAGATGTGCGAACAAATACTGAAATCGCCGGATGTCGAGCTTTTGCCTCTTCTGGATGCCGCTTTCCAGGTCCGCAAGAAATTCCGCGGGATGGAAGTAACGGTCCACATCATCAACAATATCCAGAACGGTCACTGTCCCGAGGATTGTCATTATTGCGCGCAGGCCAAGTCGTCGGACGCGGCCATCAAAGAGTATCCCATCAAGTCCGATGAGGAAATTCTAGCCGAGGCCAAGGCGGCGTACGATAAAGGAGCGTTCCGTTACTGCATGGTGTCCGCCGGGCGCGGACCGTCCTTAAGCCGCACCGACAAACTTGCCGATCTGATCCGCAAGATCAAAGCGCTCAATCCCAAAGGCGAGGTGTGCGTTTCCGCCGGTCTCCTCAATGAAGAATCCGCCCGCAAACTTAAGGAAGCCGGGCTCGACCGTCTGAATCATAATCTCAATACATCCGAAGAACTTTATCCGCATATCTGCACGACTCATACCTATAGCGATCGTTTAAACACATTATCCGCCGCGCGTAAGGCGGGCATTCAGCTTTGTTCCGGCGTTATCGCCGGAATGGGCGAGGCGCCGAAAGACATCATCGACGTCGCTATGCAATTGCGCCAGCTGAATGTGGAATCGATCCCCGTCAATTTTCTTGTTCCGATTGACGGTAACGTACTGGTGAAGGCGCAGGACCTGACACCGGAGTATTGCCTGCGCATTTTATGTCTGTACCGGTTCCTGAATCCGAAAACAGAATTACGCGTTGCCGCCGGCCGTGAAGGCCATTTGCGCAGTATGGAAGTCATGGCCTTATATCCGGCCAACTCGCTCTTTTTACAGGGTTATTTAAATACCAAAGGCTCTTCAAATTTAAAGACGTTAAGGATGATCAAGGACGCCGGATTTACGATCAAATCCGAAGCCGATCTTGATGAGCTGATCTCCCAAGAGGAGAGAGGCGGCGAAACTTTTGCCGTGGATGACGCCCAGGTTTTAATTAAAGACCTGAAGGAATTGCGTCCCACGCTAAAGTCGTGCTCCTAAGGGTGCGGGTTTTTTAAAATTGTCTTAAAGTAATAGGAAGTCAAAACTTCCGCACTTTTTAAATGCGTGTTCCGCGTTTTATCCCCGTTAAATCCCCAAGTTTTTTATTGCAGAGACCTTCAGCGGTGTTATGATTAAAAAGATTTATCTACACAACAGCTTTCCCACAACATAATTTTATTAATAGAATAGAGGTCAACACATGTCAGTCGAGAATCATTCCGTACATCGCTTCGAGCTTCTCATGGACGCCGGGTTCGGCGCCCAGAAAGCCGGCGATATTCTGATCCAGGCCTTCGTTGCCGCGGGCAAGTTCGTATACATCGAGCCCATGATTCCCGCGGAAATTTCTCCGCCGGCGCGTACGCGTCCCGCTCTTTCCGGGGTCATCATCCGTGTGGCTGATTTTGACGTCACCAACATTGGTAACGATACCGATTTGATCATTGCTTCCCACGAAATCGTGCTGGACCGCCGTTTAAGCGACGAGGAACATAATCCTGCGTGCCGCATTCTTCTGGACATGGGCGATAAATCGTCCAATGAAGAATCGTACGAGCAGGTCCTCAAGCGCTGTACCAAAGAAGGTTTGACCGTCATTCCGTTTGAGGTCGATGAGGCATCGCTCAATCTTCTCAAGGAAATGGGCGGTAAAGGACGCAACCTGTATTACCTGGGGATGCTGGCCTACATTTATAACCTCGATGAGGAATTTGTTCTTCCGGAGGTCAGAAAGTCATTCGGCAAGAAACTCAAAGAAGAGGTTCTTAACAAAAATATTCAGCTGTTCCATAACGGCTATGAACTGGCTAAATCCAAAGTGTTCTTCCGTTATCACGTCGACAGCAAGCCCCGTCAGGGTGAAAAGATTTTGATCGACGGCAACACGGCGTTAAGCATGGGCATCATCGACGCCGGCATCAAATTGTTTTCCGGTTATCCCATCACTCCGGCATCATCCGTTATGCATAACCTGGCTAAAGAATTTCCGGCCTACGGGGGAGTAGTCCATCAGGCTGAAGATGAGATCGCGGCCATCGGGACGGCCATCGGTTCTTATTATGCCGGTGTTCCGGCAATCACGGCGACATCCGGTCCGGGTTTGTCGCTTAAACAGGAATTTATCGGCTACGCATCCGTTGCCGAAATTCCGATCATCATCATCGACGTCCAGCGCTCCGGTCCGTCCACAGGTATGCCGACAAAAACAGAACAGTCGGACCTGCCTGCGGTTATTTTTGGAAGTCATGGTGATTACACCAAAATTGTCCTCAGTGTTTCCAACGTCATTGATTGCTTTTATGTGCCGCATATTGCCCGTTATCTGACCGAAAAACTGCATGTGCCTGTCTTTATCATGAGCGATTTCCAAATTGCCAACAGTTACAAGGTCATCACCAAACCTAAAACCGTCGAGCTTGATAATATCGAAGATATTCCGGACTTTGTATTTGAACGTTTCCGATTGAACCGTCTCCCCAAGGAAATTGAGATGGTCCGCACCAATCAGGCTGTCCCGGGCACCGACGGCGGAATGCGCCGCGTCACCGGTTTGAATACGGATAAAGAAGGAAAGGTCAATTATTTCTCCGGAACGAACCAGCATTCGCACCAGATCCGTAACGAAAAAGTGCATCATGTTCGCCGGGCGCTCACCAAGCCGGAAATGTTCGGACCCGAGCAGAACGAACTTCTCGTCGTGGGTTGGGGTTCCAGCCGCGGCGCGATCGAAGAGGCCATCCTCCGCTGTCAGAAGGAAGGGGTCAAGGCATCAGGTCTTCATCTGAAGATCGTTTATCCGCTGCCTTTGATGCTTAACGACATATTTAAAAATTTCAAACGTGTCATGACCGTAGAATTGGCTTACGGTGATGAACTCAAGATGTCGCCTCTGGCCATGTTATTAAGAAATGAAACCTGCAGGGACATTCGTCCGTTATTTGCCAAAGCAACCGGCCGTCCTATCCGTCCAATTTCTATTTTCGAGTCCGCAAAGGAGGCCTTGAAATGACAACCGCCACTGAACAATCGGTTCCTCAGCCGATCACAATTAAAGATTTAAACACCGAAAATCCGAGATGGTGCGCCGGATGCGGTGACTTCGGTATCATCATGGGGCTTAAGCGCTTCATGGTGGACAAACAGATGCAGCCGTCGCAGACCGTCAACGTTTCCGGGATCGGCTGTTCCGGCCGCGCTCCGAATTATTTCAATACGTACGGCGTGCACGGTATTCACGGACGTCCGATTACGATCGCGCTCGGCGTGGCGCTGGCCCGTCCGGACTTGAATCTCTTCGTTCATGCCGGCGACGGCGACGCCATGAGTATCGGCGGCAATCACCTGATCCACGGCATCAACAAGAACTTCAAGTGCGTGTTCATGATGTACGATAACGAGCTGTACGCGCTGACGAAGAACCAGACTTCGCCTACGACAAGAAAATCGCATCCGACCAATACTCAGCCGCAGGGGACTTACATCGATCCGCTTAATCCCGTGCGCGTGGCGCTTGGGTTGGGCGCCTCGTTTGTGGCATCCACCGCCGACTGGATTCCTGATCATTTGGGAAATACGATCAAGGCCGCTTTTGATCATCCGGGATTTGCCTTCGTGCATATTTCACAGCGCTGTCCGCATTTTGATCCGAACGGTTTTGATTATAAAACTTCGACGTGGTTTTCATTCCTGAACCATGCCAACGGTATTGCGGCGGACAAGCGTCTGGCCGACAAGGCGGAGGTCATTGAACACGATCCGGCGAACCTCGATTCGGCGTTCAAATATGCTCTGGCCGAACGACGTTATTTCGGTTTGTTTTATCAGGATAAGAATAAGCCTCGTTATGACAGAATCCTTTTGGACCAGACGGCCAACACCGTCAAGAAAGAGCGTTCTAAGATTCTGGACAGATACTTGATTTAACGCATAGTGACCCAGGGTCCCAGTTCCCCAGAGTCCCAGGCGTCCCAGATCGAATGGGGTCCTGGGACGCTGGGTTTCTGGGATTATTAAGTGGTCAGGGATCAGTGCTCAGTGGTCAGTAAAATTTTTCCACTGAACACTGTCCCCTGATCACTGAGCACTTTTTCATGTTATTAAAGGAGAATGTAATGTCAGAGAATGTCGTGATCATCGGTTCCGGCCCCGCGGGGCATACGGCCGCTATTTACGCGGCCCGTGCGAAATTAAATCCGCTCATGTATGAAGGCTTGTTCGCCGCCGGCGTTGTGGCCGGGGGTCAATTGACGACGACGACGGAAGTTGAAAATTATCCCGGTTACACATCTATTTCCGGTCCCTCGTTGATGGACAAGATGCGCGAACAGTCCATCCATTGCGGCACACGCATCAAAACGGAAACCGTTGATAAAGTCGACCTCTCCAGCCGTCCTTATAAAGTTTTTGTCGGCGACCAGGTGGTCGAGACCAAATCCATTATCATCGCGACAGGGGCGACTGCCAAACGCATGAACCTTCCCGGTGAAGAACGATTGTGGCAGCGCGGGATTTCCGCCTGCGCGGTCTGCGACGGGGCGCTTCCAATTTTTCGCAACAAAGTTCTTGTTGTTGTCGGCGGGGGAGACTCCGCGGTCGAAGAAGCGACATACTTAACCAAATTTGCCGGCAAAGTCATTATGCTCGTGCGGCGTGATGTTCTGCGCGCTTCCAAAGTCATGCAGGACCGCGCCAAAAACAATCCCAAGATCGAGATCCGTTTTAACACGGCCCCGATCGAAGTTCTCGGCGAGAAATTTTTGACCGGCGTGAAAGTTGAATCGACGGTGGACCGTCAACAGTCCGTCATCGAAGCGGGCGGTCTTTTTTACGCCATCGGCCATGTGCCCAATACCTCATTTCTGGAAGGCCAGCTTGAACTCGACGACACCGGTTACATCAAAACAAAGCCGGGCACAACCTACACGTCCAAGGAAGGCGTCTTCGCCGCCGGCGATGTGCAGGATAAAATTTATCGTCAGGCCATTACGTCGGCCGGAACCGGATGCATGGCCGCCCTCGAGGCAGAACGGTTTCTTTCCGAGCATCATTAAGAAAAACAAGACTTAGTCGGTTGCATAGCGTTAAAATTCTATTCCCCCGGACAAAGACGTCCCCCGCGTTGACTGCGAATAATCTTTTTTAAAACCAACATTTATTGTTGTCTTTCAGGAGGTGTGGTGTGAATAAAGTGCTTTCTCTTTGTTTAAGTGTATTGTTTTTATTTCCGGCATTGGCCCAGGCCGCGCCGCAAAAAGTAGGAGTGCTCAAACATGGCAAGGGCCAATGGGAATTGACGGTCAACGATAAGCCTTTTTTCATCAAAGGCGTCGTGTACGGCTTCACGGTCGTCGGGGACAATCCGGATATTGAGGATATGCGCGACTGGAGCATTCTTGATCTGAACAATAACGGGAAGAATGACCTTGCCTATGATTCATGGGTCGATAAGAATCTCAACAATGTCCAGGACAGCGATGAGCCCGCGGTCGGCGACTGGCAGCTCTTGAAGGACATGGGCGTCAATACCATCCGGATTTATCAGATGCCCAGCGACGATCAGCGCATCAGCCAGTTCTATAAGTCCAAAGGGCTTCAGCTCACGTTCGATCATCCGCCCAATAAAGAAATATTCCGTGATCTGTATGAAAAAACCGGCATCATGGTAGCCATCGGGCATTATTTCGGATCATGGTCGATCGGTTCCGGCGCTCCGCCAGCGAAGGGGACCGATTTCACCGATCCCCAGCAGCGCAAAAATCTGCTCGAGGGCATCCGCGTGATGGTGGAGGAGCACAAGGACGAACCGTACACCCTCATGTGGATCATCGGCAATGAAAATTTTAACCCTTCGAACTTCGATAATGCGGAATTGGAGGTCAAAGCTTTTCTGTCTCTCGTCAATGAAGCCGCGCAATTGATCCATAAGCTGGACCCGAATCATCCGGTCGCCTTCGGCAATTTCCACACGGACAAGATTGAGGAGATCGCGAAACAGCTGCCGGACGTGGACATCTTCGCCATGAACAGTTACGGCCAAGGTTTCGATCCGTTGTATATCAAGGTCCGCGATAACTATGACCGTCCCGTGCTCGTGACGGAGTACGGCACTTACGCGGCCAAGGACGATAAGTTGAGTTTCGATATCCAGAAAAATTTTCATCAGGTCTGCTGGCGAAGCATCAACGGCAACCGCTACGGCGGGGAAGGTGTGGGCAACAGCATCGGGGCCATGGTGTTTCAGTGGGCCGATATGTGGTATTTCTTCGGCGAGCCCACGACCCAGGATATCGGCGAATACGTGCAGCAGAAATATTCGGAATTCATGGGCCTGGTTTCCCAGGGCGACGGCAAACACAGCCCGTTCATCCGTCAGCTGAAAAAGATTTACTTCTTTTACCAAAAGATCTGGGCAGGTTCAGCATAAGTTGTTTGTTTGTGTGATTCAACTGGATTGGTCCGGATGTATGACGGTCAATCCTTTTACGCATCCCCCTTGCGTTAACCTTAACCGGTAAAACATGAGGGGGATTTTTATGTCCGGTCACCGACGTTCATTGCGGCTGAGAGGTTATGATTACAGAACAGGGGGGATGTATTTTGTGACGATATGCGTTTTGGGGCGTCAATGCTTGTTAGGTGAAATCAACAATGGTGTGACGCGTTCCAATACTGTGGGGGAAATGGTGGGGGATGTTTGGAACGAATTACCTCGATACCTAGGTGTGGAAATTGATGCGTTTGTCGTTATGCCGAATCATGTGCATGGAATTATCACATTGAATCCTGTAGGGGCAACCCCCCGTGGTTGCCCTTCTGCCAATGTGATTTCACCTGATATAGGGCAGGCGCTGGGGCCTGCCCCTACGTTTTCCTTGTCCGATGTTGTCCATCGGTTCAAATCATAGACAACCGCACGATATCGAAATATCAACGGTTATTGTGCTGGGACATCGGATAAACGATTGTGGCAGCGCAATTATTACGAACGCATCATCCGCAATGAGGATGAATTAAACCGTATTCGCGAATACATCCGGTTTAATGCAGACCGGTGGATGCTGGACCAGTACTATCAACCATAACCGTTGTCCCCTTAAATGTAATGGGTGTTATATTGCCATCATCCGTCGGATGTGTTACTATGTGCCTATTCCAAACGACATAAAATACTAAAAATTATATGCCCAGCGACCAGCTCATTTTCCCCAAAACAGAATCATGGAAGATCTTCAATCTCATTTCCGGACGGTATGACTTTCTCAACCGTCTGCTGTCGTTCGGTCTCGATATCCGCTGGCGCAACGCGCTTTTGAAGCATATTCCGTCCGAAACCACCGTTAACATGCTGGACCTGGCAACCGGCACCGCGGACGTCATCATCGCCGCGGCCGAGCAGAGGCCGAATATCTACAGCGCCGTCGGGCTCGACATGGCGGAGGAGATGCTCAAGATCGGCCGTGAAAAGGTCGAGAAGAAGGATTTATCCAGGAAGATCATTCTTCAGCACGGCGATGCCCAGCATCTTCCGTTTGGTGATAACGCTTTTGATGTCTTGACGATTGCCTTCGGCATCCGCAACATCCCCGATCTGCGCCAGGTTATGATGGAAATGTTCAGGGTCACCAAACCCGGCGGAAAAACACTCATCCTTGAATTTTCCATTCCTGAAAATATTTTTTTGAAGTTCGGATACATTCTCTATTTGCGTCTGGTTGTCCCCGTGCTCGGGTTTATATTTTCCGGCAATTACCGCGCCTATAAATATCTCAATCAAACCATCGAACAGTTTCCTTACGGCGAGCGGTTTTGCAAGATTTTAAGACAGATGGGTTTTAAAAATATCCACGCTCATCCGCTGTTGGGCGGGGTGGCGACGGTGTATGTGGCGGAAAAATAGTATGAAACGCGTGAGACACAAGGGCACAAGTCACAAGACACAGGTGGATCACAAGTAAAACCGCCTGTGCTCTTCATGAGCTCCTGTGTCTTGTGCTCATGTGCACTTATTTATGGTTATCAATTCTTTAGATCAAATTCACAATTTCGCGGACGCAAAAACGCTCATGGCGGCGGAGCTGAAAAAGCTCGTCACGGCCGAAGGCTGTTACAAAGAACCGTCGGTGGCGCGCATCGAGATCTTTGTTAAAGACATCGATCTTTTATCCTGGCTGTCCCAGCAGCAGGTGAAAACAAAAATCTACGGCTCGCACCAGACCGGCGTTTACGCGATTGCCGGAGTCGGGGAAGCGCTGTGCGTATCGGGCGACACCATCGAATCGCACGCCAAGATTTTTCAGCGTCTTCGACTTTATCTTAATTCAGAAAACAAGCGCATGCAGTTTTACGGCGGGTTCTGTTTTGATGAACAGAACCTCGGGCGCGAGTGGGCCAGTTTCGGCGCGTACAAATTTGTCGTTCCGCAGTTTGAAGTGGCGACCAAGGACGGCATGATGATTTTCAGCTGTAACGTCATTCAGCACGGGCAGGCGACCAAGACCATCGATGTTGTGCTCGCTGAACTGGAACGTTTGCGCTGGGACGAACAGCCGCTTAAAGTCGTCGATGTCAGTCTTGATACCCGCCGGGATGACCCGACCCAGGATGCCTGGCGGCGCAATATCCAGACGGTCTTGA
>JAGNTT010000208.1 GCA_017987425.1 Candidatus Omnitrophota bacterium | reverse complement strand
GTTGCCGTCTGGGGATGGGATATCTGGCTCAGGAATCGTCAATCTTTCGCAAGCTGACCGTTGAAGAAAATATCATGGCGATCCTGGAAACATTGGACATCGGTCCGCAGGAACGCAAGCGCCGTTTGGAATCGCTCCTTGAAGAATTGAATATCGCTCATCTGGCCAAGAGCAAGGCTTACACGCTTTCCGGCGGGGAACGCCGACGTTTGGAGATCACGCGTGCGCTAGTTACCAATCCGTCATTTCTGCTTTTAGACGAACCTTTCTCAGGGATTGATCCGATCGTGGTTGCCGAGGCGCAGGAAATTATCAAAGATTTGAAAAAACGCGGTCTGGGTATTCTTTTGACGGACCACAACGTGCGAGAGACGTTGTCCATCACTGACCGCGCGTACTTGGTGGCTGACGGCCGCATACTGATTTCCGGTACGGCTCAGGATCTGATCAACGATCCGAAAGCCAGAAGAATTTATTTAGGTGAAAAGTTCACGATGTAAACCGTCGGGCAATTGATTAGTCAACCTTACCCGACGGTTTATCCTGAGGAGCGGAGCGACGAAGGATTTCTGCCTTAGGCATCACGTGAGCCTTGTTTAACAGTTTGACACCAGTGTCAAAAACGAGAGGACAGTTGTAAATGAAAGTCGATGTGAAAAAAGTAGATGCCTTGAAACGTGAACTTCGCTTTGAGGTTCCCAAAGACCGAGTCAGCAAGACCATGGAAGAGATCTACGGCGAGGTCGCCAAAGTCGCCAAAGTCAAAGGTTTTCGCCAGGGAAAAGTTCCCCGCAATATTCTGGTTTCCACCCACGGCAAGGCTGTGCAGGAAGAAACCATCAAGAAATTAATCCCGGAAGTTTATCATGAAGGTTTAACCAAGGAAAATATCGATCCCATTGATCTTCCCGAGATCGGTGATGTTAATTTAAAGGACGGCATGCTTACCTTTACCGCCATCCTCGACATCCGTCCCGAAGTCAAAGTTAAAAATTATAAAGGCATCAAGGTCCAGCGCAAATCTTCCAAGGTCACGGAAGAAGACATCAATAAAACATTGGAAGTCTTCAAAAAAGGCCAGGGCACCGAAGGAAAAGAAATTACGGTCGATGACGCATTCGCCCGCGGCCTCGGTTTCCCGAACCTTGAAGAATTTAAAGGGGCGTTGACCCGCCAGCTCGAAATGGACAAAGACCGCCAGAGCCGCGCGGACGTCGAACAGCAGATCGTGGACGTTCTTTTAAAAGATGCCAAGTTCATTGTTCCGCAGTCCCTGCTGAAAAAACAGATGGATTACCGTATACATGATGCGCGCAAGCACTACAAATCCCACGGCATGCCTGATGAAGAAATTCAAAAGAAGGAAGGCGAATTGCGCGAACAGCTCAAGGATGCTGTCGAGCGCGATGTAAGGGTGTATATGCTGTTCCAGGAAATAGCCAAAGAAGAAAATATCGCGGCCGCCCAGGGTGAAAATGTCATGATGAAGGTCATGGAATTTTTGCTCAAGGAAGCCGACTGGCAGGAATCGAAATAAAGACGTGAAAAGTTGGACGAGGGACGAAGGAAGATGTCGGTGTTCGGCTCTCAAATTTGTGGCGTGTGTCCTGTGACTTTGTGACAATCTATTTATTTTATTATCCATAACCTGAGAGGAGTCAAAGATGGAAAGAACACCAGAGAAGTCATCCTTGTTGGTTCCGATGGTCATCGAAAAAAGCGGCCAGGGCGAACGGGCGTATGATATTTATTCGCGTCTGCTCAAGGAACGTATTATTTTTCTTGGGACTGCGATCGACGATGTCGTCGCCAACCTTGTTGTGGCCCAGATCCTTTTTCTGCAGTCCGATGATCCGGAGAAGGATATCTACCTCTATATTAATTCGCCGGGCGGTTCCGTTACGGCCGGTTTGGCCATCTATGACACAATGCAATATGTAAAGCCGGATGTCTGTACGATCTGTATCGGCCAGGCGGCCAGTATGGGTTCAGTGCTTTTGACGGCCGGTACCAAGGGCAAGCGGTTTGCTTTGCCGAATGCCCGCATTATGATCCATCAGCCTTGGGGTGGAGCTCAGGGAACGGCGAGCGACATCCATATTCAGGCCAAGGAAATTTTGAGAATGAAAGAAGAGCTCAATAAAATTCTGGCCAAACATTCCGGCCAGCCGATAGAACGCATCGAAAAAGATGCGGACCGTGATTTCTTTATGTCCTCTCAAGAGGCTTCTGATTACGGTCTTGTTGACAAGGTTATCGAAGGTATAGGTTCCATTAAAAAATAATCCAGACCAGTAGAAAGGTTTACAGTCATGAAAAAGAATTTGTTGTTAACTCCGGGGCCGACCCAGGTTCCGCCGTCCGTTTGCGCGGCATTGGGCAGGCCGATTATCCATCACCGTACGCCGCAGTTTCAAGATGAAATCAAGGAGGCGGTTGAAGGTCTCAAGTATGTGTTCCAGACAAAGAACGATGTGTATCTTTTGACTTGTTCAGGAACGGGCGCGATGGAAGCCGCTGTCTGTAATTTGCTTTCAGCCGGGGATAAAGCGATCGCTGTTGAGGCCGGGAAATTCGGTGAACGCTGGACGGAGTTATGCAAAGTTTATAAGGCCGACGCTCGTGTGGTTAAAATTGAATGGGGCAAGACGGTCACGGCGGCCGACATCCAGAAGCTTTTGAAAGCCGAACCGGATATCAAGGCGGTCTTCATCACTTTGTGCGAAACATCGACGGGGGCGACCCCGGACGTACAGGCGATCGCCAAGGTCGTCAAAGAATCGAACGCTGTTCTGGTTTTGGACGCGATCAGCGGTTTGGGCGTCACCGATGTGCAGACCGATAACTGGGGTGTCGATGTGGTAGTGAGCGGTTCGCAAAAAGGGTTGATGCTTCCGCCTGGTCTGGCGATGATCAGCGTCAGTCCCAAAGCGATCGCACTTATTG
>JAGNTT010000207.1 GCA_017987425.1 Candidatus Omnitrophota bacterium | reverse complement strand
GACCTGATCATTATCAACGCCCTTGATCTTTTTCTTGTCGGCATAGACCTTGGTAATGATGCTTTCTTTAAGCGCTTTCTTGTACCACGTCGCCAGAATCATTGCCTGATACATTTGCCTTAATTGAGCAAAGTGCTCGCCCTCATTGACCTGTTTCTCCAGTACCGGAAGGACGATGCTTTTCACGATCCGGCTGGCCATTGTATGCCGGGATCCAGGCAACTGCCTGTCCGCATGATTTTTGAGCGCCAAATAGTCTTCTTCCAGCATCACGCGCAAATGGCTTTTGATAATCATGACCTTGCCTTCTTGCTCCCACACAACCGCCTCGGAAGGGACAATCCAGACTTTATTGATCGTCTCTACCGAAATGTCCTTCAATTCGGCAGGATCGATCTTATTATAGACTTCCTTCCAAAATGTCTGACCGAGTTTTTTCTCGGGATAAATTAAAGACGAGGTGAGTTGTTTTAAAACATAGTCTTCAGCCAACAGATCACGCCCCATAATTGTGCGGCCGAAATTATTCTCAATCACCTTGCCTTGTTCATACGGAGAAAGGTTTACCCACATATCGTCTTCAGGCATGGTGAGGGCTGTCAAAAAATATGTCATGATCTTAAGGGCCTCATCATTCAGTGCCTGTCCTTTAAGACCGCTGTGGCCGGTATCCATAAGAAAATCGAACTTGAGGGCGTTTTCAGGATGCAACACCAATCCTTTGAGAGTCAAAGGCACAAAGTCAGGGGCTGTGGCGACCATCTTGCCGGGCTCAGGAAGCTGGCGGACATTAAAACCCTGGGCAAATGAAGTCTGAAGCTGACCTACCGTAAAAGCGACGCAAACAATCAACGCAACAATCCGTCGAAACATTGTTCTCCTTAAAGTTCAATCATTCTATATGCCGGAATATATTTATTTCGGGGGTTTAAAGCATTTCTGGGGGGATCATGCTTGGTCAAATTATTACATACAATCAGGGGGAAAACAAATTTTTTATTGATAATGGGCCTTTCATTCTCTCATTGAATCCCATACCCGCTGGCAATCCAACGGAGGATTGCCTCTCCTTTGAATAAACTGAGCAAAGCGCCGAGCACGAGGAACGGACCGTAGGCAATTGTGCTTTCCTTAGTCCGTATCTTCTCGATCATCCCGTAAATGGCGCCGAAAAACGGAGCCAGAAAAAACGACAACAGCGCCAGCTTCCATCCCATGAACGCACCGACCATGGCCATGAGCTTGACGTCCCCGCCACCCATGGTGTCCCCGACTAATTTCCCAAAAACACGCTTCTTCCAGTTCGAATAATCCGGGCCGAGATTTAAATCAGACGCTTTCTTGGTATTCCAGAATGTTTCAAGCACATCCGCTGTCTCACCTTTTGGAACCAGATATCCGCAGCGGGCAAGCTCATTCCAAAGACCTTCAAAAACATCGGGCTTAATCGGCTGCATGACCTGCCGGAATTCTTCTTTTGAAATATTGCCCATCGTGCGTCTGGACCTGGGGATGATGACATTCCCCAACAGACCCATGAGATACACCGCCCCGCCGCCGGCCGCAAGTCCCGCGAGTGACCATAGACCGCTTTTCCAAAACACTTCTTGTCCATGCAGCTGAGGAATGAGGAGACTAAAGAAAACACCGACCACCGTCCCGCCAATTGAAACCTCGTCGGGAATGATGCGGTGTTCAAAATCAACAAACGTCGCGACAATAAATCCGCACATCATAACAATATAAGGAATTAAGATCGGCTGCCATCCGTAGTATTTGTAAAAAAGAACAAAGCTGACAGCGGTCACAAGTTCGACGAGAAAATAACGGAATGAAAATCCCTGCTTGCAGTGACGGCAGCGTCCGCCGAGCATTAGATAACTGATCAATGGAATATTGTCATACCAGGCAATCTGTTTCTTGCAGTTGACGCAGTGCGAAGCCGGAAAAACCACGGACTTTTCATGTGGAAGACGCACGATACAGACGTTTAAAAAACTCCCGAAGATGGCGCCCAGGCCGAACATGAAGACCGTTAAGATACCGTCGAGCTCCATTATTTCTCCCCTTTTTCCAGCGCCTTGCGCATGGCGGTCTTGACCTTTTCGTCCAACTCCATATTGGCCCAATGCTGCAAAGATAAAACGCCCTGATAATACAGCATCCCCAGACCGTTGGCGGTCTTGGCGCCTTTTTCTTTTGCCTGTTTCAAAAGCTTGGTCTGTTTGGGATTATAAATAACATCATATACAAACAAACCCTTATGCAAAAGATCGGGATCGACCAGACTCTCATCGGTTGGCTTCAGACCCACCGATGTGGTATTAATCAGGCAGTCGGCAAGTTCGATATTCAAATCATCAATCGAATCAACGATTTCAACAAGGCTCATATCCAGCCGCTGACTCAAATCCTCGACGAGGTCTTTTGCCGATGAAAATGTGCGATTGTACAAACGGATGCTCTCGGGACGTTCGTTATACAGCGTCAAAGAACTTAATATTGCCCTCGTTGTTCCTCCGGCGCCTAAAATCGCGATGCGTTTACCATCGGGGCTGAAACCCGATTCAGTCATATGCGCCAGAAATCCGGAGCCGTCGGTATTATAACCGAATAATTTTCTCTGCCTGTTGATGACAATTGTATTGACCGCTCCGACTTTTTCCGCAAAGGCGTTAATGCCGTCCAAGTACTGCAAAACTTCTTCTTTGAAAGGAATCGTGACATTTAATCCGAAGATCGGATTATCCTCCTCCTTCAAGTCATCCATGAAAAGCTTGAGCTCGTCTTTTTCCAGAGGAAAAGGTTTATATACGGCATTGACACGGAGTGATTTGAATGCCGCGTTGTGCATCAAAGGAGAAAGTGTGTGACTAAGCGGATTGCCGATAATGCCGTAAATGGCGGGAGGCTGGTCGTTCATGATAAGAGCACCGGAGCACAAGACACAGGAGCACAAAAAGTCACACGCATCTTGTGCTCATCTTGTGTTCCTGTGTTCTTGTG
>JAGNTT010000047.1 GCA_017987425.1 Candidatus Omnitrophota bacterium | reverse complement strand
CATTGGACACCAGAACTTTCGATCCTTCTCAGGTGGACATTGAGAGCATCTGCCGTTTTTTCTCATTGGGAAAGCTTAAGATTTTTCAAAAAGAAAAAAACATAACCCTTTCTCACTCTAATTTCTATGTGTTTGCCTCCACCACCCGAGGAAATTACGCGTTGAAATTTTATCCGGCCTCATCGAGCAAAGACATTCTCCATGAATATGCCCTCAACCGCTATTTGGGACTTCATGGATTTCCGACCCCGGCCATGTTGACTAGTTCCGACGGAAAGACCTCGGTCCCTTTCTGCGGCAGTCTTGCCGTGTGTTTCGAATATATCAACGGACAACAGGCTTGGCAGCACATACACAAAAAGACCGTACAGGATCAAATCAACGGCCTTATGCGGCAGCTTAAAACCGTTCTTCTTCCTCTTGCCGGATCAAAATTCATTTCTCCTCAAGATAGTTTTGCTGCGCAAATTAAGAATTTAATTCAGACGGCATCGCAATTGACGCCCTTCTACAACGAACGTAATATCCGTAAAGAAATTAATCATATCGCTCAGGAATTCGCCGCACACAAAAAACTATTCGTCCGTCAGATTCTTCATAACAACGCAACTCTAACAAACTTTATGATCTCAAAAGGCAAAGTGTTTCTGCTAGACCTCTCCCACATCAAAGAAGACTATCTCTTAAGCGACATGACCGCACTGGTTCTTTCCTGCCGCTTCCTAAGAATTCCTCCGAAAATTACAAAAACCATGATCGGGGAATATTTCCTCGCTCATGGTTTGAAAAAGCCGCATCAAACCGTCTTAAACACGCAAATGCGTCTGTCCATTATTCGCGAATATTTAAAGAATACGTCCCGCGAAAAGAATCTGTCGAAAGCGCGCGCTTTGACGACGGGACAAGTGGAAAGGTATAAGCTCTATCTTTCACAACGAACAAAACATCTTGTTCAATTACTTCGGCATTTAAACCCAGCTTCCTAATAAAAATGATCGTCCTCCGCGCTAAAAAACTGCGTTAAGCCAAAACTATCCAACAATAATTTATAAATCAACTTCACTTAACAGTCGTTTGGAAATATATGGATACTTTATCCGGACGAATATTTAATTTTATAAAAACGAATCTTCGAAAAATCTCTTAAATCAATTCCTTCTCTTTTCATGACAGTTAAAAAGCTGTTTATTTCTTTTACACTGTCCCCTAGATTTTGTTGCTCAAAAAAGCGAATCAAAATCCCCAACGGTTCATTGACTTCAAAAAGCTGATTCTATAACCAGTCCGCTTTTGCGTGACTGATTTTACGTCCAAAGACTTATAATCTAAATATTTATGAATAATAACATACCGCCTCTTTCAGTTCCTTCAACATTTCCATTCGAATTCCCTATAAAAATAACCATCCGGGAAGCTAAAAAACTTTGGTTAGGACGAAACATTTAGGCTATAATTAGCCCATGGATAGATATCCGATTCCCTCGCCCTCGGTACTCAGAGAAGTCATTCGGAAAGACAAACCTCCGGCCCCTCTGACCGCGATGTTTCATATTACCGAACACTGCAACGTGCGCTGCGAATTCTGCTGGCACCATTCATTTCTGCGCAAAGACCGCCTCGTTCCTCACAAGATGGATACTACTTCAGTGGTCGAGCTGATTGAAGATCTGGCCGCAATGGGCACGACCGACATCACTTTAAGCGCCAACGGCGAACCGACCCTGCACCCGGGCTTCCCCGCCATGGTCGAGACAGCCAAAAAGAACAACATGCGCATCAAGACTGTGACGAATCTGACCATCGTAACTCCGGCAATCATCTCCGCCCTGTCACGCACCGATCTCCTTGTCATTAACCTAGCTGCGGTCAATCAGGAAAGCTATCAGGCCATTTATGCCCCTCTTGGAAAAGTATCTTTTGCCCAACTCCTTGAGAACATCAAAGTTTTATCCGCACTCGGGAAACGCGGCCCAGAGCTCAAGCTGGGATACGTCATCACCAAAAATAATTACCGAAATGTCCGGGACGCCCTCAAGATCGCCGAAGACTGCGGCATTCCGTCCATCCGGTTCAAAATTATGGACCCTTCTCCTTTTACGGAACCATTGATCCTTAACGACGAAGAAAAACTCTGGCTCAGTAAAGAAATCCTCACTCTCAATAAAATACCGACGGTCATCAGCTCAAATCTCTCCGACATACTGACCATGATCTCTCCGACGAGAGGCGGACAGAAAAACGGCGCTCAAGAGGTCGAGCACGGGCGTTGTTTTGTGGGTTGGTTTGTGATGGATATTAACGAGAACGGCCAGATTACTCTATGCTGCCAGAACGATAAACTTGTCATCGGCAACTGGAAGGAACAAAAGCTGAAAGACATTTGGGAGGGAGAAAAAGCCCAGGAATTCCGCAATACCACCAAAACAAGAATAGACTTTGATCACCCTCTGTATCACGCCTGCCGCGGCTGTTTTTATTCAAACCCGAAACACTACACCCGCCAGATCAATCAACCGGTTAATTAATCACGGCATCTTTTCCGTAATCTCGTAACGTAGCATACGCTTCTTAACCCACCATACGCCGATCAGATCGATGAACGCGGTCAATGATCTGTTACCGATGCCGTAATGACTTTTGCCCGCCACGCGAGTCCTGTTTTGAATACCAACTTCCGTCACCGTAAATCCCGCCATCTTAAATAAAGCGGGCAGAAACCGGTGGGCGCCATGAAAAAATTGTATCCTTGAAACACATTCCCGTTTAAACGCCCGGAATGAACAAGCGGAATCGCTGAAATCATCGCTCAACACTTTATTCCTGAACCAATTGGCGAAACGAGATGCGATGATCCGCAGGGACGAGTCTCCTTCATGCCGCGTCGCGACCCTTGTTCCGCAGACACAGTCGTAAACTTTCAACGCTTCCATAAATTTAGGAAGGTCCTTAAGGTCATTTTGTAAATCAGCATCGATAGTGACGATGTAAATTCCCCGGGCGGCCTCAATCCCCGCCCAGCTGGCGGCGGATTGCCCGCATCTCGAACGAAATCTCTGTACGCGTAACCGCCTGTCGGTCCGGGCGGTCGTCTTTAAGACTTCCCATGAACCATCGGTGCTTCCGTCGTCAGTGATAATCACCTCGAATGACTTTCCCAAGTCCGTCATAGCCTCATGGACCATCGCCATCAACGGACGCAAATTTTCCGCTTCGTTATGACAGGGAATAACAAAACTGATTTCAATGCCCTGATCCGGCATGATACATAACCTCTTATAAATATTTGTTATTGGCGGGACAGGTTTTCGGGTGGTTTCCGTTGAAAACGCATATAACCGGACTTTTTATACGTCACCGTCTGAGCCAGAACAAATCCATCGAAAGAAAGAATCGGAGTATTATTTTTATAGAAAACAAATATCGAATCCACTCGCGGCGTCAGGATTCCATTTGCTATCAGCGCCAAAGTTGAACAATCCTCGGGGGTCACCATGAAAAAACGGTCGGGATCACCTTTATAGTAATACTTGATCGGAACCCATAGCAACGACAAAACGATATCGTGTTCACCTAAATCCCGGGTTATGTCCGTGGCGATCCGGCGCCAATCCTGATTCGGGCTTTCGGTATTTTCCTTCAAATGAATGCAGGAAATGGTTACGGCGATCAGCACCATCGTCATCACAATAAATTTTTTAATAAGCCGTGGAAAACCGGCAAACTGACAGGCGAACAACAGCAGGAGCGGCAATTGCATAAAACCCAAATATCTCACCGCCAGAAATAAATGTGTAAAGAGCGCGTCGAATACGCAGTAGATGACGATCGATGACACGGTCCAAATGAGAAGGTGTTTATGATTCGGATTACGATCTTCATCTTTCCCGGAAGGCTTGGTAAGAAATCCGCTCACAAAGAATATGATCAGAAAACTGTACACAGTGATATTGACCCAGAATAAAACTTTCCTCCATTCTTCAATGGGCCAGAATTCAGGAGGAACACCAATCATATGCATAAAGAACAATAGACAAAACTGGACATACTCCCGAATTCCGGGCGACTGGCCAAGAAATATCTGCTCTTCATGGACGGAATAAAGAATCCATACAAAAAAGGACGCCACAATGACCGCCTGACCCACGACCCACTTCCTGCCGCCCGCCTTCTCCTGCGTCATCAAATAAATCACATTCTGGGCCAGTAGGAGCACGAGCCCCGTATACATGGTGTAGCAGCACATAATCGTGGAAATCACATAAGGAGTGATCTTTTCATTCTGTTGATTATTCACAAAACGGAAGAAGTACAGAAACGAAACAGCTTCCAGCAGATAGAATAACGCATACATCTTTGCGTCCTGGGCATTGCCTACCGCAAATGAAGAAGAAGCCAGCAGTAAGGCCGCAATCCATCCAGTCTCTTTATTAAAAAGTTCTTTGCCGAGCTTATAAATGACGATCACCGTCAAAGCGGAATATAAAGCGGAAGGAAAACGCAGCGCCCATTCACTGGTACCGAAGAAATTGGACCATACATGTAAGATTATGAAATGCAGCGGCGGAAACGAGGCGTGCTGAAGATGCGTGATCGTCCCCCAGAATGAATGACTGATCCTTCGCGCCGTTGAGATCTCATTTTCCTGAAGGCTGAAATCGCCTAGTCCCCAAAGCCGGAGACATAAACCAGCGGCGAAAATGCCCGCAACAATCCAGAATTCACTCGATGGCTTAAAAAATAGTCGTTTAAACATTTACCCCATTCTACAACATGATCACGTTAAGCTTATGTCTTGTTATTCTTTTTCAGCCAAAGCCCTAAAACAATCTGGCGCAACTTGTAGTCCATCCCCCTGTTTGAGGCGCCGTTGACTATAACCGGACCGGGCCATGCCTGCCGACCGTACACCTGAATTAAAAGTCGACGGATCACCGATGGAACCTGCATCTCTCTGGGCGTGCGCAGAGACGGAATTATCTGCGCAACGGACAAGGCGCGCAGCAACTGTTTGTCTTTCTTCATGCGCGCGGGAATGGCCTGGGCCAAAGCCAGCATGGGCCTGCTGATGAAAGGAAAAATGAACGAACATCCATGCGCCTGTGCGACTTTTTGATGGGCAGCCTCGGCGGAAATAGCTACCTGCAATTGCGCTTGAAAACCGTCCGCTTTGGTTTGCAAAGACTCATTGCCGAACCACTGGTCGCTGCCCATTCCGGAGATAAAAACATTTCCGGCAATGCGGCGGTTGTATTTCTTCAAAGCGGCATAGACGATCGCCAGATCCAGATCAAACACGGGCTCTTCGGTGAGACCTGCCAAAACTTCCATTGCGGATAAGAATTCCGCGGTTTTGACATGGAGAATATGGTGATCAATTCCTATCGACGCGGCCGCCTCGACGGCCCCCCGGACGGTCAAAGGATTGAAATGTTCAAAGGCAACGGTGACAGCCTTCACGTTTGCCCCGCATTCACGGGCAAGCAGGCAGACCAGAAGCGAATCAAAACCGCCGCTGAACATAATGGCCCTGCGCGTTTTCATCAAAGGGCCCATAGCGTTCGTCAGCTTGCGCGCAAAAAAATCAGGGATTTGAGTATTATCGATACGTTTTAACGGAAGAATTTTAGGAGGGGGGTTTCGACGGTCTTTTAAAACACTGCGGGGGCATAACACATACCCCTGGCGGATAAAATCCCAGGCCGCCTGCTCATCAATCTTCATAACAAATCCCGGCATTGGTCGGTCCTGTCGCGCCCGTCAGCGCCCCATCAGGCGGACACTCTCGACTTGTTTGTTGAGCATTTTATTAACGGGACCGTAACTGCAATAACGGCATTCCTGCCATTTGGACGAACAGGTGTGGATTCCGGCGCTGGCTTCCCGTAACGTCGAGTGCAGATGATCGTTGTCAAACCAGATGTCTTTGAAACGCCGTTCATTGACGTTACCGGCCACGCAGACTCCGACGCTGTCGCAAGGAGCGATCACACGCCCGGTTTCATCGATGAAACTGTAATACCACCCGACCTGGCAATTGATTTTCTGGCCGCCAGTCGCGTCATAAACGAACAGACGGTCGTTGTTCATCTCCGCCGGAATCAGGGAAACGATGTTTTCATGATGATTTCCGTTCTTGATGATATTCTTCAAATTCTCCAGATTATGATCAAACTTATATCCAGCCTGCAGCGCGGTTTCAACCATTTCACCTATCTCCTGAATGGCTTCTTTTGGCAGGACCAGCTCCTTCATCTCCTTGGTCGCTTTAAAGAGACGGACAAAAACCCTGTCGACTTCCCTTTCTTTGGCAAGTTCGAGCATCGCCGGCAGTTCTTTATAATTGTAATCATAGGCAATGAAGGTCAGAACGATTTTGGGTTTACCGAATTTACGGCGGGCCTTTAAAAGAATGTCGAGATGCTTCAGCAGCCTCGCCATCGATCCGCCCGGTTTTCCGTGAACGCGCCGGTAAGTTTCTTCAGTGATCGCGGAGAAATTGACGATCACGCGGTCCGCCAGACAGACATAACGAAGATGCTTCTGATCATAATCCAGGTGACTGTAGGCCCGCAGCATCATGCCCAATTCTTTAACTTTACGGAAAGCTTGCTCGGCATGCGGATAAAGGACGATCTCCCCACCTTCCAGATTCACTTCCTCGACGCCGATCTCATGAAAATCGTCAATAACGCCGCTTAAAACATCCCACTCCAGCATGACGCGTTTCGGCGGGTTCTTGACAAGAGGCGAAAAGTACCAGCAAAAAGCGCATTTGCGGTCGCAGGCCTGAATAGCATGGATGTTGACCGACTTGGGGCCGATCAATGGCCTTCCCAGGACGGAACCTTTGGCGCGCAACGCGTCCCTGACACCCGGGGCCAATGTCTTTAGATTTTCCGTATTAATCATACGTCATTTCCTTCCAAGGTCCGAGAATAATAATATCCGCCAGTCCTTCTTCACCGTTAATACCTTAAGGTAATCCATGAATTTCGTCAATTCTTTACGCGAAGAGGCTGTTGCAAAGTCCGCATGATGCGTCAGCACTCCGGATAAAGACGCGCGGCCCGCATTCTTAATGAGCTTTTCCACCATCTCAGCCGCGGTGTTAACGGTATACGGCTTGCCCTTCACATAATCGGTAAACGATATCTTGGCCGGTAATTCAATACATCGCTGATGCGTCTTCAGCCGCGGCGTCCCCGCCGAGAAAACCGAAAATCCTTCTTCGCCCAATACCTGCAGCGTGTGCTTGTCATAGCCGTGATACGGCGGAACGAAGGCCTGCGTAAAGAACTCATCAAATGCCGAACGCATACGTTCCAAACCCAGACGAACATCTAAGCGCTGTAGTTTCAACGGACGCGAAGTTCCAAACTCATACTTGGTCCCATCGGCGGAATGGTTGGTGTGCATCCATCCGTGCTGCACGATGTCCAGCAAATGCGGCGTCTTATCTTTGGCCCGGCGCATAAACCGGATAAATGCCTTGTCCATCCTGCCGGGGATGACCGCATAAACAACCGGAATGGCTCGTTCCCTCGCCGCATCAAAAAAGAAACGAAAACTTTTATCGAGCGTACAGGCATCGTCGTCCCGGAGAAAAAGGCACGGTCCCATTCTTTTATTTTCCAATTCTTGAAAAACCCATATAATAACTTACCTGTAAGGATCCATTGACCAACAACATGCGCGTTTTATTTCATTACACACATAAAGAAACTCTCGGACATACCACACGCAGCATCGCGCTTGCCTCGGCCATTGGCCGTCACGGTGCCGATGTTCTCATCCTTCAGGGAGGAGTCCCGCAGCCGTTTGTCCGTGTACCCGAAGGCTGCAGGTCCGTGGACATTCCATTTCCTTTTGATAACCGCACCAGTTTCCAGGCCCATACGGCACCCGTGTCTTCAAATAATCGCGCGCAATTTATTCTCAAGACCGCCGCTGAGTTCTCTCCCGACGTCTTCATCACGGAATTTTTTCCCTTCGGCCGTCTGGCGTACATGCCGGAATTGCTTCCGACTCTGCGTTACTTGCGCACGAAAAATACCCGCATCATCGCCAGCATCGGTTATCCCCTGTTGATCGATCTGGACCGCCTCGCCGATACAACATTCGCCGCCCTTCACCGCGCGGTGTTCGCCTTTTACGACAGTTTTCTGATCCATACTCCTAAAGACCTGGAGACATCTTATATCCGAAACACCATTAGGCAGCCGGAGTGGACAAACGCGTATGATACCGTCATGAAGAATATAAAAGAACGGACCGTTTACACCGGTTATGTGTTTCCCGAGGACATGCTCACCGGCGGAACAAATCTTCCTGTCGAGAAAGGTATCAAGACACTCGTCGTCAGCCGCGGCGGGGGCGCCGTTTATCCCAAAATCGTCACCTGCGCCATCGAAGCCCAGCGAAGCATCAAAGACATACGGACCATCATTGCCTGCGGCCCCGCGACTTCCGAAAAAGAAATGGCCCTTTTTGAATCGTCACTGACGGATGAAGACAGAAAACGCGTTGTGCTGGCCCGACGCATCGATAACCTGGGCGAACATTTAAAACACTGCGCGGTATCGGTCAGCCTGTGCGGCTACAACACATCCGTCCAGCTGATGCGCTACGGTACGCCGTCGGTGATCGTTCCTTACCAGAACACCAATTACAAAATGCCGACCAACGACCAGATCGCGCGCGCCGAAATCTTCAAAGAACACTTTTCAAGCCCTGTCCTTCATCATGACGCCATGACCGGCCAATCGCTAACCGCCGCCATCGAAGAATTATTGGGCAAACCCAGGCCAAAACCGGCCGCTTCCAAATGGTTTAACGGAGCCGACGCCAGCGCACGGCACATCGTTAAATAAAAAATAACAAAGAATCATACAAAATTCAGTTTATAAATCGCCGGTCTTTTTTTCGCCTTTTCCAACCAAAGACCCAAAACTATCTTGCGTAATGCACAACTCCTGGCATCGGGACTGGATTCAACATCCGACACCGCTTCAGGCCAAGCCCGGCGGCCAAAAACTTTTATCAAAGCCCGCTTCATCAATTCAGGAATCTGCAACTCCGTTTTGGCGCCTCGGGCCGGCAGAGAGTTGACGACGGCAAGGGCACGCAATAATTTTTTGTTTTTCTTTAAATCATCGGGAATGATTAACGACAATTCCAACATAGACTTTGAGAGAAAAGGGAAAATAAAACGGTATCCGAACAATTGCGCCACGCGCTGATGCGCCTCCGAATTATTAACCGCCCAATCCACCTTGGCCTGAAAACCGCCCGATCTTTCCTCTAGAGCGATGTTGCCATACCAATGATCGCTCCCCATTCCGGAAAGAAAGACATCCCCGGCGATCCTTCGATCATATTTTTTAATGGCCGCATAAACAAGCGCCAATTCCAAGACCAAAATAGGTTCATCCGTGACTTCCGTCAGGGCTTCAAACGCCGCAATAAACTCGGCTGTGGTCACGTTTATAACATGACGCGTCATCCCTAAGGCGTCGGCGGCTTGAACAGCGTCCCGAACTGTGGCGACATTGAATTTGTCAAACTGCACCGTTATCGCGGTGACCTTTGCACCGCTCTGCTGCGCCAAAAGGGCGATGAATGTTGAATCGAATCCGCCGGTAAACATAACGGCCCTTCGTTGTCCTTCCAGGTTTTCCATAGAATCATGAACTGTTTGCCTAACGCGCGCCACAATGTCTTTTAAATCCACGTCTTTCGGCTTGGAAATGATATATGGACGTTTGAGGCGGCCTTTTAACACCGTTCTTGGCGCAAAAAGATATCCGTTGTGGACATAATCATAGGCCGCCTGTTCATCAAGCTCATAACCTATTCCCTGATACATTGAAGAACTCAAATGATGGCTACGTTTGCGCATGACATCCTGTCCCATGAAGATACTGCAGATTATATTTTTTTAAAAATCCATGATACGCAAAACACTTGGGACAATTCCCCTTGGCCCCTGCTTCGGCATGCGCTTGGCGCACACGGTCCAACTCCGCCGGCAGTTTTCCCTGATCATCCAGTTTTCCTGCCGAGGACATATACAAACAAGGGAATACGTCCCGTCGGGAATTGATAAATAACGATCTGGCCGGCGTCTCGCAGGCGCGGATGCATTTGCCCCCGCCTTCCAGAAGCACCATGGTCGCCTCGACCATTTCCCTTTTAACACCGGGATATTCGTCCGCCAACATGCGTTCCACCTGCAGACGAACGCTGCGAATAATCTCCGGGGTTACGGCAGAAAGCTTGTCAGTATCCGGCATTTCGTGACGATGATAATAATCCGTTACACCTGATTCCATGATCTTCGGCGAAAATCGGGCCTTATAGCGGCGCGCCAGCTTATAAACATCCCAAAGCTCGGCGTAATTGACACCATTGATGGTGAATTTAAACTCGAGAATAATGTCCTTGGGAAAATTGTCTTTGATCCACTCGATGGTCTTGAACGTTTTGGCATAAGCCCCGGGCCCGCGCAAACGGTCGTGGGTCGCCTCCGTACCGTCGATACTGATTCCCATGTGCATCCCGCGCAGAGACTCCCCGTGGGCCGTGAGTACACGACGGACTCCTTCAAAATAAGCGGCGTTGCTGTAGACACCGAAACCCGTGATGTCCCCTTTCTCGCGGAAGAACGACAAAGCCTTGAGCACACGGCCGCAATTCCGGTTGAGGAACGGTTCCCCGCCGGTGATCGAAACAAAATTGATCCGGTAGCGTTCCAAGAGCTGACGCATCATCCGTACCGCCAGGGATGCGGTCATTTCATGCCGCTCTTTTTCCGCCCAAATGCCGCAATGCTGACAGTGCAGCTGGCAATGATTGGTGATCTCCACGGTGATATCGTTAAGTACCGGCTTTGTCATTCAGGCCTTTGGATTTTAGATTCATGTTATATTCTGACCCAATTATTATTGAGCCCACCCGAGGGGAGGGCATTCGGATCATTTCCTGTTCCCAGGCCCACCCGATAATAATGCGCAAAACCAAAATCATCATTTGAAAAGTTATAATTCAAATCATATCCGTCCAACTGAAGTTGTGGCATCTCATTTTCATATACGACAAACAGTGAATCGGC
>JAGNTT010000206.1 GCA_017987425.1 Candidatus Omnitrophota bacterium | reverse complement strand
AGATGTAATACATGACCGGCGCCGCAACAGCAACCAAAAGGCTCACTCCAAGATCCAGCCCCGGCTTGAGTTTGGTTTCAAAACACGCCAAACGCAAGGCCGCATAAAAAATCCCCGGCATAATAAATGTGAATTGCTGAAGGGTCAGCTGTCCTCTGTCCAATACCCACGGTTCGATCTGGGACGGGATGATCTGCCACATATGAGAACTTGTAAACCACAAATATCCGATCTGGCCGAATAGAAACAAGAGATTCCAGCCCCAATGAACATCGGTCCGCTTTATCCGGGAATATAATCCCGCCGCCGCGCTTAAAACCAGCAAAACGACTTCGACGGCGAATATCGAGTATGCGGTCATGAGGTACTCCGGCAAGACCTCTTCACTGACGATCCAGAAGGCCCTCATATTAATGAACAACAATATCAGCTGCGGCAGAATGAAAGCCCACACCAGCATGACCGGTTTTTGAATATATTGAGGAAGCAGACTCATGTTTGTTTTAACGTCGTTCATACAAAAAATCCTTTTCTAACAGAAGATAAACTCCCATCATTACCGACAGGAAAATTAAGATCCCGACGCCCTGATGCAATGCCGACTGAAAATTGGCGGGCAGAACAATCTTGCCGAGCTCATGGACATGATAGGCGCAAATTATCCGGCAGCCGTTGGTCATGACAGTGATCAAATAGGCAAGCGGAACGGCGGCCAATGAGAACATACAGGCCTGACGCGGTTTAAACTTTCGAATGACATAACTGACGATCATCGCATACAGCAGGCAAAAGAAACCGTAAGCGCTGCAGGCGGGAATAACCTCAATAGAATAATTGAGCATAGGAATCACGATAACGCCATTCGTCAGCACAGGTTTCGATCCGAAAAAAAGCGATGCCAAAAGCGCCGCCGGATATGCAAAAAGCATATAGATGATATCCGGAATGAACACTTCAAGACAGCTCATCCCTATAGCAATAAAAATCATGATGATCATAAGGTGAATCCTGACAAATTCCGTAATGTTCCCGACCTCTCTCCCGGGCGAGAGGGACCGGGAATCATTTATTCCGTCTTGAGCAAAACTGAATAACTTAACAACCCTCCTGTAATCATGATCGCTCCGGCGACAAAATAAACACCCGCCATCGCAATCCATGTGAGATCCGTGCTGAAGGCAGCCGGAACGCACAGATACGATCCTACACCGCCGACCACAAACGTCATCAGCGCCAGGACTTTGCACAACCCCTTAATCGATTCTTTATTCATACAATCACCCCCCTTCTTTTTTAGTTTTCAAATTCCTTTTCACACCAGGCAAGATAGGCCCGACGGCAGAAAAAAAGTCCCGCCGTCAGGCAAACGATATTGTTCGCGATCATCTGATCCGCTGAAAATCCGGGCATACAGTAAAGGAGGAAAAGCGCTGCGCAGGTAAGAAGAATTCCCTGCATAATAACGAAGATGGGATTCGCCGTGCAGCTGAGCAATGCCAGCCAGCACAAGACCATAAATGAGAAATTTAATGTGTACAGAAGGTACAACCAGAATTGCCAAGCCGCAAACACGTCCGGCTTGTTCATAATGCTGGGTATAAGGGCAAAACAAACGGCAAACAATGTCCAATACAGAACAAGACTGGTGAATATAACGACCCCTTGCTGTCGCATGTAATCCTTTTTATCCACCGGCTTGAGAATGTCGTATCCCCAATAAGCCATGCGCCGGTAATGAGAGGCCACCGTAATCAAGACCGGACTGAACGACAACAGCAGAAAATTTGAATACACATCTGCAGTGAAGCCGTCGGATCCGATGTTCTTATTCATCAGCAGAACAAGCGGCACGGCCAAAAGCATCAATGTCCAGATCACCTTGAAATCCGCATGTTCGGTGTAGTCCCAATGATAGGCCCTGGCAAAAATATTCGATCGGCGCGGGTATTGGGGTATCGGAAGATTGGCTTTGCCCTTCGTCGGTATCCACGTGCTTAACGCACCGGTGATGGTTTCACTGGCACGCAATTGATTGATGATCAGACTGCGCGGCGGCCAGGAAAACATATAGTCGTATTCAAAATCATCTTCTTTGACCTGCGAAAGCCGCTTGATGAAGAAAAATACGGAAACGAAAAACACCGCCGCCAAAACGCCGGCGAGATAGTCTGTGCCGGACAGAAGTTCGATGACATTCATGGACTGGTTGGCGAATATCAGCAGGAAGACATACGCGTAAATAAGCGTGCGCGCCATAGACAAATAACCCAACCAAGTAATGACCAGGGCTATCAATAAACACGTGACATATATCCCCCACAACCCCTGAGCGGTGGTTTCAACTACACTTCTATATCCGAACATCCAGATGTATCCGCCAAGGATCAATGCCAGATATATCAGGATGCCCGTGCGGATATGCGCTCTGCGATAGTTCGGCAGTAATGACGCGCGGTGATTGGCAAACTGGCGTTTCACCATCATCCCGAAATAAAAAGCCAGCCACAGTGAGGCAACAAAGAGAATCGAAAAAGTCTCGTCGGCATAATAGACATACCCGCTGTGAAACAAAACCTTTGAGGCAACCATGCTGATCACGAAGAAAACGCCGAGAACCAGAAAGGTGGGGTTGCTCAGGTAGAGAGACACAATTTGTCTTTGGACCTTCATCATCGGCTCAACTCCAAAAAGATCTCTTCCAAGTTCAAATTTTCAATGTGAACTTCGGCATCCCAGCTGTCTTCGAGATGTTTCTTTAATTCCGGATGAAAATTTCGGACAGAGGCAATCACCTCATGGTCCGAATGTTCGCAATGGATGGCTCCGTCCAGAGTAAAATCCGGAGGAAATTTCTTCTTGGCGAATATTCTCAGCCTTTTAACCTCGTCCTTCAGGTCATCCAGCCCGCCGCTGAACGCAATTCCTCCATCGTTGAAGATGGCGACATGATCGGCCACTCGTTCCAGATCGGAGGTGATATGCGTGGAAAAGAATATTGTGCACGGACGTGCAG
>JAGNTT010000046.1 GCA_017987425.1 Candidatus Omnitrophota bacterium | reverse complement strand
ATGAACATCTGGTCAACGTCAGCCAATAAGGCGTTTAATCTCAGCGGAGATCACAGGATCGGCCGGAGGACCATGAGCGTTATCATTTCCAAATCTGGCGCGACATTCCCCAGCCGAGGAATCGTTCGCCGTCTTAAACAGATCGCACCAGGCAATATTTTCGCGATGACATCACGCATTGATACTTTAATCGCGATGGGGCTCGGACAAAAGTTCCAGGCGGACGCGCCGTTCATCAAACGCATATTCGTGACCGGTAATTATTATCCGGCGGAGGCAAACTCCGTCGGGGAAGTTATGCTTTTTGCCCAGCAGATCGAGCTTGCGCTCCATCTGGCGGAAGGAATGCGCGAACTTTTCCCTGAACAAAGACCGTGGGGGATGAATGTGACTTCAGATGACATCGCAAGGCTCAAAGTTTTGCGCGACAATATGTATGATGAGGCCCGTCGTCTGACCGGCCATGATGAGAAGGGAAATGCCATCGACGGCGCCTATGTGTACAAAGCCATCCAAACAAAAATCAAAGGCGGCTATTTGTATCCGATGATACGCCGAGCTTTGGATGAAAAAAAGGGCCTCACGCGCAGGCTGGATGCCGATGACATCAAGCACATCATTACTCGTATCATCCGCTATGACGGTCCGGAGTCTGATTCCGACATTCAGGCCGTGCTGAGCGCTCTGTGGAACAAGGGGCAATGGGACTCTTCGATCAACAGATTGCTGGGCGCAACAGGCGGCAATATCAGCAAGCTTGATGAGAAAAAGATTACCAACATGATCGTGGATATTATGGAAAATGGCGGGGCGGTCGACGTCAAAAAGCTCGGTGATTCCTATCTGAGTAAATACAAAGGCATCAAAGATAATGCCGGCGCGCTAGGAAAAACGATGACGGAAACAGGCATTGTCACGATTATCTTTCGTATTTTTGTTATGAGCATTTTCTGGTTCGGGGCGCCTATTCAAAATCTTCTCGGGCTAGCTGGTTTTGATTTTGGTCCATCGACGCAAGATTTTGCCGGATTCATCGTGCGTACGTTCGATGGTATTCTCGCACTTCTTGCTCCGTGGCTTATGACAACGCTTCTTTATCGTGCCTGGAGTGGACGTCCGACGTGGGCGCGCATGGGGCCGCCGACAGTGACTATTGGCGATTCGATTCCGGCCCTGCATCAAACAGGAGAGGGCTTCTGGTCGAAGCTCGGCGCTGTTGCCTTCGGTCCGATGACGATGAATGTTCACGGGGCGAATCCTGAAGATCATTTCGTGGCGCGTTTGGCGCACCGCGTTGTCCGTGGAACGGTCGCTATTTTCGGTGTTCCGGCCGATCCGACGCACAAAGATAACGTAATGGTGACCATGAAGCAGACCAAGGCCATCATCAACGGTATTTTCATGGAGTTCTTTAAAGGCGGGGCCCAGATATTTTCGATCGGCCGCGGCGCATTGAACAATCCGGATGTGACGGACCATCACATGGACATCGGCGTGCAGAATTTGGAAGGGGCATCCAAGACGGTTAAGGATTTTAATTATCTTGCCTTCGATGCCTTTGGCCGTCAGATCGCCTATAAAGTCCTTTTTACGCAGGCCTATGACTGGGCGACGCGCTGGGAGTTTAAAATTTCACTCTTCGGCAAGTCGATTTCGCTCAAGAAATTCCAATTGTGGAATCCAGCCTGGACTTATTCCCGCACTGGCGTTCATACGACACGCAGCCCCAAGGGCGGGCCAACGGACGATCTTCCTGAATATTTGAGCCCGGAGCAGGAGGACACACTTGAGAATATTAAATTAGATCTTAATACGCCCACAGATGTTAATGGGAACAACGGTTCAGTCTCGAAAGAAGTTGTATCGGGAGGTTTGAGTAAAGACCGGGGTTTGCTGGGTAATACAGCAGCGCCTCAAAATCTTGAGCCTCAAGTTAATCCGGTTACACCCACGCGAGGCGGTATCGATTTTCATACCAAGTGGCTTGATTTAAGGGTTACCGAAACAGGTGAGACTGAATTCTTTCTGGAAAACCAGAACATTGAATCCATGACGATTCTGGGCGTAGTTCCGACGATCCTGGACATCCGGCCTGTCGATATGGAGCGGGTGCTTTTACTTATGAATCGTCCTGTTGTTCCTGTTCAACTAGGTCCTTTGGTTTTTGACAGGGGACGGGAGTTAGATGGTTTCACTAGAAAATCACACCATGCTGATGTTTGTTAATATTGTGCATAGGTATATTGCTAAACCTCTCCCGATTAAAAGCGGGAGAGGTTTTTTATTAGATAAAACAGAAATATCGCTCTTTACATCGGTATAAAAATCTGATATAAAAGACTGCCTTCGAGACGGGTTTTCTAAATCCGTAATTGATTTTTGAGAAAAATTTGTCCCAAAACTTTCTGATTTTGGGATGCTCAAGTCTTTCCAATCTTCAAAACCAAGGAAGACTTTCGCGCTGGCGTAGCTCAGTTGGTAGAGCAGCTGACTTGTAATCAGCAGGTCGGGGGTTCGAAGCCTCTCGCCAGCTTAATAGTGGTACGAGGTAAGTGATAAGTGGTAAGTTTGGAAGTAAAGCGTTGATCTTTGGCTTATCCTTTACCTTTTGATGATTTTAAGATCGGGCAGAATTCATATTTTCCTCAATTCTATATTAGGTTGAATATGAATCCTGCCCAGTTACCACCGATCTTTATTAGAGATACTGGGCAGATACTCAAGTGGTCAACGAGGAGAGACTGTAAATCTCTTGCGCTTGCGCTTCGTAGGTTCGAATCCTGCTCTGCCCATTTTCTTTCCTTGATTCAAAAAACCTTTCAAACCGAAAGGCAAAAGGTTTTTTGATTACAGCGGAAGAAAATAGGGTCAGTCGAGACTCCGTTCGAGACTGACCCTCTAAGAAATGTAGTCTTTCGATCATGCGGCCAGTTGGCCGCTTCTGATCTCAAGACTAACAGAACAAGAATCCTTAGTTCTGTTAAAAATGGTGGGGTCTTGTCGAGCTCCGTCGAGACAAGACCCGCTCAGTTTCGGTAAGGGCGCAGCCCGATACCGAAGGCGCCGAAGTCGCTTCGGCCAAGTTCCTTTAAATTCTAAATCTTAGTCTGCGTCCTGGTGCTTCTGCCCCAGGACTCCAGAACCTTATCCAATTTTCAAAACCAAGGTAGGTTCTTGCGGGCGTAGTTCAGTGGTAGAACTCCAGCCTTCCAAGCTGGTAGCGAGGGTTCGATTCTCTCCGCCCGCTCCATTCTTCAGAGCACAAGTCACAAGAGCACAGGAGGCGCACACGAACCACGTGTGTTCTTTTGTGCTCTTGTGTTCATGTGTGCTTGTGTTCTTCACTTCCCCAATTCTTTTCTGAAAAAGCGGTATACATTTTTCTCTTCAAAGATATAATACAGCAAGTCAAAAACACTTTTCTGGAGAAAAAATGAAAGTCACTCTTTTAATTCCGACCCTGAATGAAGAACAGGGCATGAAAACGGTCATGCCAAAAGTCAAAAAAGAATGGGTCGACCAGATCCTGGTTGTAGACGGAAAATCCAAAGATAAGACAGTCGAAGTGGCCCGTCAAATGGGTTATGACGTTGTGATCCAGACAACCCCCGGAATACGCGGGGCATATATGGATGCTCTCCCGAAAGTTAAAGGGGACGTGATCCTGACATTCAGTCCCGACGGAAACTCAATCCCTGAACTCATTCCCGCATGCATTAATAAATTGAAGGAAGGCTATGACATGGTCATCGTCTCGCGTTATGCCGAAGGCGCGAAAAGCTATGACGATGATGCGGTCACTGGCTTCGGAAACAAGATGTTTACGACGTTCATCAATATTTTCCACGGCGCCAAGTATACGGACGCGATGGTCATTTATCGCGCCTACCATACAAAATTGATCAAGGAACTCGATCTTGACAAGGACGCAAGCTTTGAAACAGAAGAGAGGCTTTTCCGTACAAAAATCAGCTGGGAGCCGCTGTTGTCCATCCGCGCGGCCAAGCGCAAATTGAAAGTTGTCGACATTCCCGGCGATGAACCTGCCCGTGAAGGCGGCGAGCGTAAACTGCAGGTCCTCAAATGGGGAGCGGCTTACATGTTCGAGGTGTTCCGTGAAATTTTCTTCTGGAAATAAGTCGGCAACAGTTCCATCCTTAAAATCCTTCCGAACGGTATGAATTTAAAATCCAAATTATCACTTTTGTTCAAACGCGACTGGCTGGTCGCGCTATTTATTCTGGGTATTTATCTGGCCACCAATCGTTACATTTACGGCTGGGACGATCAGCACTTGGAGATTCCTCTTTTAAAGCATCTGATTGATCCGATGCTGTACCAGGGCGATTATTATGTCGAAAGCCTTGTTAAGAATTTTACGTCCTATCTGTATCCCATTCTGGCGCGTTTCATAACGGTTGAACAAATTCCCTCCGCATATCTTTTCCTTTTCCTTGTCTCCCGGTATTTTCTGTTTTACTGGTGGCTTAAGTTATGGGCTTTGATAGCTGTGCGTTCCCAGTTGGGGACAGGAGGGGATAGTAATTCAAAATTAGTTGCGGCATCGGCTGTCGTCTATGCCATTGTTCTGGGCCGGACCGAAGAGTTTCTCTACCGGACTTTTTCTCATCAAGAATTCTCGCTGCCGATTATATTTGCGGCATTTTATTTCTTTTATAAGGACCGTTACATTCTGGCTGCGTTTTTGTACGGTCTGGCGGCGAACTTTCACGCACTCTACGCGCTGTTCCCGATGATTTATATGAGCGTGTATCTGCTCTTTTTCCATCGGGAGAGAAAACTGGAATACTGGTTTAAGACCGGCTGCGTCTTTGCGGTCAGCTGCGCGCCGTTCTTATTCTGGACGATTACCAAGGCCTTGAAGGCCAAAGCAGGCGTCGACCCGCATCTGTTTGACGACTGGGTCCAGTTATATCTGCTGGCCTGTCCGCAAAATTTCCCCTTTGCTGTGCAGTCAGTGGCGCAGGTGTTTTCTGACAATGGCGTACTGCTCAAAGCATTGACACCTTATTTGATTTTGATCTCTCTGTTTACATATAACTACTATGCCAACGATCATTTCCGGCAGGATCGAAAAGCGCACGCCTTGGCGGTGTCCGCCGGCCTTTTAATCCTGGTGTGTTTTTACTTTGCGTATGTTGTTCCCAATCGTTTCATGCTGGATTTGAATCTGATCCGTAACGAACAATTCCTGCGTTTTTTCCTTCTGGGTTATCTCGTCATTTCAGCGATCCGGATGATTCAAATCAAAGATCTTTTCTGGACGTGTTTGGCGGGTCTCATATTTGTACTGGGGTGCCGGCAGGACTATTTTGGAACGGTCCCGGTGAATCTTTTGATTGCCCTCATGATCGCCCTTAAAACCACGCACCCGCAGTGGAAAACCAAAAAGTTCATGTATCTGATGACTGCGGCTTTGACCGCATTGGCCCTGTGGCAATGCGTAAACATCCCGTGGAAGGATTTTAAAGGCGATCAGCTGAACATGTATCTTGTTCTTATTTCAATTCCGATCGGATTTGTTTGCCTGGTTAGATGCCTGAGGCAGCCTTACCGGTTTCGTTCGATCGTTTTTCTGCTGCCGATCCTGTTGATGATCGGGCATTACATGTATTATCACTATCAATATGTTCAAGTGACCACGAAAGGCGGGGGATTCTGGCAGCTGCAGCGCAATTGGGAGGACATGCAGCGGTATGTCCAGAAAAATACGCCGAAGAGCTCTTTTGTTATGGTCCCATATAATATGGAGATGTGCGGATTCCGGATTGCTTCGGAACGAAAGATCCTTGTTTCTTACCGCGACTGCGGAATTGTCGGATTCGATTATGGGGCAGCAAAAGAGTGGCAAAGGCGCATCGCCGACGTCAACGCTTTTAAAGTCTTCACGGAGCCCCAAAGCATCGGCCAGGCGATAGTGAACGCACTCTTCAAATATAAAGTTGATTACATTGTTTTTATGCGATATTATGCGCCTGGCGACAACGCGGTCGTGCGAAAAGTTTATGAAAATGAAGTTTTTGCGCTTTATCAGGTTGTTGCTAAACGGGAATGATGGATGGCTAAAAAAATCAAACGGATCAGTGTCATCGGCGACGGAGGGTGGGGAACCACACTCGCGATTTATCTGGATGCGCAGGGTTATGACGTTCATGTCTGGGGCGCGTTTGAGGATTATGCGGCCCAGGTGGCTAAAACAAGAGAGAACGTTAAATTTCTTCCCGGCATCAATATCTCTAAAGAAATCCGCTGGGATTCCGATTTGTCTTCAGCTGTCTGCGATGCTGATTTGATTGTTCTGGCAAGCCCGTCGCAATATCTCGCCGATGTATTGAAGAAAATCCACACTCTGGATTATTCAAAAAAAATATTCTTAAGCGTGGTCAAGGGAATCGAGACCGAATCGCTTAAACGGATGTCGCAAATCATCAGGGAAGAGTTGGGTAATGTACCTCTGGCTGTTTTATCGGGCCCGACAATTGCCTCTGAACTGGCGCGAGGGGTTGTTACAACAGCTGTCATCGCGTCCAATAATGCGGCCCTTGCCGCCCAATTGCAGAAAGTTTTTCATTCTAAAATATTCCGCATCTATACCAATAATGATGTCATCGGCATTGAGCTGGGCGGAAGCGTAAAAAACGTCATCGCGCTGGCCTGTGGCATCTGCGATGGACTGGGGCTTGGAACCAACGCAAAGGCGGCGGTTTTATCACGAGGTCTGGCCGAAATGGCTCGTTTGGGAGCGGCCATGGGGGCAAAAAAAGAGACTTTTTATGGGCTCGCCGGATTGGGTGATCTTGTTACAACCTGCGTGAACGCCAGCAGCCGCAACCGTACGGTCGGTGAAGCCATCGGACAGGGAAAAAATATCAGCCAGATACTAAAGTCCATGTCCATGGTTGCCGAAGGGGTTACAACCGCCAAGGCGGTCTATCGTTTGTCCAAGAAACTTAAGATCAAAATGCCGATTTCCGAAGAAGTCTATAATATTATTTATAAAGAAAAGAAGGTGGAAGCGGCATTAGATTCTTTAATGGCAAGAGGTTTTAAGCCGGAATGACGGTCCTCGTTTCTTCGAGAAATTCCTTTTCTCCTTCCTTCGGATAGTGTATAATCCAGCCCTAATTGCAATCTATAAAGCATTCATTTGGCAAGATTTAACGGGACGTAGCGCAGTTGGCTAGCGCACTTGTATGGGGTACAAGAGGTCGTGGGTTCAAGCCCCACCGTCCCGATTCTTCAAACAACCTTTAAGAGGGCATTTTATGAGCGACGAAGACAAGTCCGGAAGTGAACGGCGCAAATATGTTCGGGTCGATCGTAATTTTATCCTGACGTATTACGATAAAAACGCTCCGCAGGTTAAGAATGAAATCACGCAATTGCGAAACATAAGCAAGGGTGGATTGTGCTTCGTCTCGACCAAGGCCTTTCCGGTCTCGATTGAACTTTTCGTTGAAATGCGTACGCCGTTTACGACAGGAACCGTCCTTTTTGAAGGGGTCGTATTGGAATCCAGAGAAAGGATCAAAAACCTGATCTATGATGTGCGTCTGGAATTTCGAAATCTTCAACCTCCCGCTATTGAAATCCTGGAAAAAATCGAACAATACGGGCTCAAAAGGAGATAAGGGTTGTGGCAGAAAAAATCAATGACATCAATATCGGAATCATCGGCTACGGCGTTGTAGGTTCCGGGGTTGTCAAAATCCTCAAGAGCCGCCGCAAAGCCTTGCGTGAGCGGTTTAAAAAAGATTTTGTGATTAAAACGATCTGCGACCGCAGCATCAATAAAAAGCTTCCTCAGGGACTTGAGAGTACGCTCTTGACGACCGACATCAACGCCGTCTTAAATGATCCGGAAATCCATGTGGTTGTCGAGTTGATCGGCGGTATGAATCCGGCCAAGGAAATCGTCCTGCGTTCGCTGCGACAGGGAAAGCATGTGGTCACCGCCAACAAGGAACTCATCGCCAATTGCGGACAGGAATTATTCAAAGAAGCGAATGTGCATAATCGTACGATATTTTATGAATCATCGGTTATGGCGGGCATTCCCATCATCCGCATGCTCACCGAAGGCCTGGCCGGCAACAAGTTCAACGGCCTTTTCGGCATCATAAATGGTACATCCAATTATATTTTAAGCGAGATGGCCAAAAGCCACATCTCCTTTGCCGAGGCGCTACGCGCCGCGCAGGAAAAAGGTTATGCCGAAAGCAACCCTACACTCGACATCAACGGCATGGATGCCACGCATAAATTAGCCATCCTTGTCTATCTGGCTCTTGGAAAATTTGTGAGCGTAAAGGAAATCCACACCGAAGGTATCAGCCATATTTCTCAGGATGACATCGAATATGCCGACAGTTTAAATCTGACAATTAAACTTCTGGCGATTGCTAAGAAAGTCGGTAATGAACTCGACGTGCGCGTGCACCCTACGCTCATTGCCAAGGATCACTCATTGGCGACCGTCAATAACGTCGATAATGCCATTCTGGTCGACGGCGATTTGATCGGCGATATTTTTATCGAAGGAGCCGGCGCGGGCCAGATGGCTGCCGCCTCCGGTGTCGTCAGCGATTTGATGAACATCGCCGAGCGTGTGGACAATGACCTTTCCCGCTGGGTCGGAAACGTGCCTGAGGAGGGGGAGACACTTCCTATCCGAAAAATCGATGAAGTCGAAACCCGTTTTTATATACGTCTTATGTTAGTCGACAAGCCGGGCGTTCTTTCCGCCATTTTCAACATCTTCGGCCAATACAATATTTCCATCGCATCCGTGACCCAAAAGATTGAGAACAAAATGTCCGCCGTTCCTGTCGTCATGTTGACCCATCACGTCAAGGAACGCCTTCTTAAGGAAGCGCTGGAACAGCTCGATCTTTTGCCCGTCGTTAAAGGCAAGCCGGTTGCCATCCGTATGGAGAAGCTGTAATGCTTTATCAGGGGCTCATTCATCGATACCGGAAATATTTGCCGGTCACCTCCAAGACTCCCATCGTCAGTTTATGCGAAGGTAACACGCCTCTTGTCTTTTCCAAGGTTTTGTCGGTACTGACGGGTTTGACTGTTTATTTGAAGTACGAAGGTCTTAACCCTACAGGTTCGTTCAAGGACCGCGGCATGACCATGGCTATTTCGAAAGCCCTGGAACGCGGGGCCAAGGTGGTGGCGTGCGCCTCGACGGGAAATACATCCGCATCCGCCGCTGCCTATGCGGCCCGCTGCGGCATGACCTGTGTTGTCCTGATCCCTAACGGAAACATCGCGCTTGGCAAACTGGCCCAGGCCATGATCCATGGCGCGAAGGTGCTGGCGGTTGAAGGCAATTTCGACGTTGCTCTGAACCTTGTCAAAGAAATCACCCAGAAATATCCGATAGAACTTGTCAATTCGATCAATCCGTACCGCATCGAAGGACAGAAGACTGCGGCATTTGAGATCTGCGATGATTTAAAAGATGCTCCGTTCTTTCACGCCATTCCGGTTGGGAATGCGGGAAACATCACGGCCTACTGGAAGGGCTACAAGGAATATAAGCAAGCCAAGAAATCCAAGACGCTTCCGCGTATGCTTGGATTCCAGGCCGCCGGCTCGGCGCCGATCGTTCTTAACAAAGTGGTGGAGGATCCGCATACGCTGGCGACCGCGATCAAGATCGGCAATCCCGCAAGCTGGAAGCAGGCTCTCGCCGCGCGCGATGAATCCAAGGGTTTGATCGAAGCTGTCACGGATGATGAAATCATCGAGGCATATAAGCTGCTGGCGACCGAAGGCGTTTTCGCCGAACCGGCATCCGCCGCATCTGTCGCCGGCGTCGTTAAATTAAACGCCCGGGGTTTTTTTAAGAAATCTAAAAAGAAAACGCTCGTTTGTACATTGACGGGGCATGGTCTTAAAGATCCGAATATCGCTATTTCGAATGTGGCTAAACCTATTGTCATCAAGGCCGACCTTAAGGCCATTATCCGTGAAATCGGGTTGTAAATCCCTGCATGGCGTTAAAAGGCAAAAAAATATTGATCACTTGCGGCCCGACGTGGGTTGCCATCGACAGTATGCGCGTCATCAGCAACCGTTCGACGGGCGAGATGGGGCATTTGCTGGCCAAAGCGTTGAATGCCTTGAAAGCTAAAGTCACATTGCTGGAAGGCCCCGTAACGCACAGTTTTAAACCTGGCGGTGTCAAAGTCCTTAAATTTTGTTTCTTCGACGAGCTTTCAGCTCTTTTGAATAAAGAATTAAAAAATGGTTACGACTGTGTGATCCACGCGGCGGCGGTTTCGGATTTTAAGCCGGAAAACACATCAAATAAAAAGATCAAATCCGATTCCAGATTTTCTCTCAAACTCGTTCCATTGCCGAAGCTCATCGGAAAAATTAAAGCCGCCGCTCCGGATGTCTTTCTGGTCGGCTTTAAACTGGAAAATTTTTTGAATAATGCGTCGGCGCTCCGTGAAACAAAAGCGCTATTCTCCAAAGCCAAATGCGATCTTGTGGTGGCTAATTTTATAAAATCGGGCGGATATGAAGGCCTGCTTTTGGATGCGGATAAAACACTTTTAGGAAAAGCAAAAAATAAGACAGAACTGGTGCGTCTGCTGGTTCAAAATTTGAGAAACAATTTATGAAATACGTTCTCATTGTTCCTGACGGCATGGCTGATGAGCCGATCGCCGAACTGGGAAATAAAACACCCTTAGAGGCTGCGCGTACGCCGAATATGGATGCTCTGGCCAAGAAAGGTTTTTCCGGCATGGTCCAGACGATTCCGGAAGGCATGCCGCCGGGCTCCGACATTGGAAATTTATCGCTGTTGGGTTATGATCCGGCCCAAATTTTTTCCGGCAGGGCTCCGCTGGAAGCGGCGAACATGGGCGTTTTCTTGAACGACAACGAGGTGGCCTTTCGCTGCAATCTGGTGACGCTGAAGAACGACACGATGAACGATTACAGCGCCGGGCACATCTCGTCCGAAGAAGCGGCTGATCTGATCGGTGCTATCAATAAAAATATCGGCTCTGATGGTCTCAGGTTTTATCCCGGAAAAAGCTATCGCCATCTGCTCGTTGTCAAATCATCGCTGGCACATGCTCTTTTAAAAAT
>JAGNTT010000045.1 GCA_017987425.1 Candidatus Omnitrophota bacterium | reverse complement strand
GTTTTGTTCGTTCGTTGTTTCGATCGGACAGGCGCATCGCGTAGATGAATACATCGATGCGCTTGCCAGAGAATCGGCCGCGCATAAAGGCGCGCGCATCGGCACCGTTTACTTTGGAGGAGGCACCCCGACTTTTTTGGACGAGCGGCAATTGCGAAAACTTACGGATGCAATCCGCAAGAATTTTGATGTTGAAGATTCCGCTGAATGGACGATTGAGGCAAATCCGGAAAATTTAAATTTATCCAAAGCAAGATTTTTGCGGGAACTAGGTTTTAATCGGCTGAGTATCGGTGTTCAATCGTTTGATGAACGATATCTTAAATTTTTAGGACGCAATCACGATCGTGATACCGCACTGAAATCGTATGCTGATGCTCGCAATGCCGGTTTCACTAATATTAATGTCGATTTGATGTTCGGTTTTCCCGGACAAAGTGTGCAGGACCTTGCAAGCGACATTCATGCCATTGCACAGCTGCAAAGCGAACACGTTTCGCTTTATAATCTGACGATTGAAGAAAACAGCCGCTTTCATGCCAAGCAGATTAAACTTGATGATCAGGATCATTTAGCGGCCGAGTATGTACTGATTTGCGAATCCCTGGAAGGTATGGGACTCCGCCAGTATGAGGTGAGCAATTTCAGCCGGCCGCAGTATGAATCGAGGCACAATACCAATTACTGGAACGGGTCATCCTATATCGGTCTCGGGGTAGGCGCGCATGCCTTTTTAAAGAACCGCAGGTCGTGGAATGTTGCTAAGCTTCAGGAATATTTTACCCGGATTGGTGCAGGCGGTGAGGCTGTAGAGGGTTTTGAAGATTTGAGCCGGGAAACGCTTCTCATGGAACGGGTGCTTTTCGGTCTTCGTAAGAATGAAGGCATAGTTTTGGAGGACATTGAGACTTCTCTCGGCCTAAGACTGGACCACGAAAGAATGCGCCGGATTGAAGAATTCATTGCCGACGGTTTTTTGGTCCGTGAACATGGTCGGATTAAAACATCCATGAAAGGACGTCTGGTTTTAGATGAGCTCTCTAGCCGTCTTATTTAATATGTCGTTATTGACTGGTGATTATCTTGATGTTTCGTTCGAATTGATGTGCGATTAGGTCGCTGTGCTGAAATAGTTTCAGCAGAGAATCGCCGATGAGGTTCCGATAGGTGGGGATGAGGGTGAGTTCTGAGAGGATTTGCTGCGAGTCTTTCAAACGTGTTTTGATGGCATTGAGGCTGTAATCGAGGCTGCCGGCTTCAATAAAGATCTTGCGGACGGCCAGCAGGTCATCAAACGTTTTTGTTTTCTTTGTAAAGAATTTCATGAATTCCGCGCGCTTCGCTCCGCTTAGATGTTCATAAGCATGGCAGACCAGCAGTGTTTTTTTGGATTCAGCCAGGTCGCTTAAGATGGACTTTCCGATATTCTTTTCTGATTCAAAAATCCCGATGATATCGTCCTGAATCTGAAACGCCTGTCCGATCATGATCGCAAACTTGGAAATGTTTTTGATTTCCTTGTCGCCGGCGCCGCCTAAAATCGCGCCGGTCACCAGCGGGCAGTCAAATGTATATCGTGCGGTCTTGAGGGTGTAGTTCAGGTAAACATCGTGCTCCTTGACTCTATCGATGGATTCGACGCCGTGCAGGGTGTCGATAAACTCGCCCATGGCTGTAAAAGCCGCGGTCTGGATGAAATATTTAAGCGCGCGCTCTTTCCGGTCCAATGATTCATTGATGGACAAAAAGGCGTCGATAGCCAATGCGTACACGATGTCGCCGGCGATTATGCTCAAATCTCTTCCGAGTTTGTCGGGATTATCGGTTTTGACCGCGTGGGCAAGCAGTTTGTGCATGGTCGGCTTGCCGCGCCGCAGGCTCGAGCAGTCGATGATATCATCATGGATCAGCATGAAGTTATGAAGGAGCTCCATGCAGGTGGAGGCGTTATAAATATCTTTAGAAATGATTCTTTTATGACGCGCGTAACCCTTGTAGCTTAAGATTAATAAAAGCGGACGTATTCGTTTGCCTTCGCGCAGCGTGAAATCTTTGATGCTTTCGAAGAGGATAGGGCTTACGAGGTGCAGTTTGTAGTCGTCTTTGACTCGTTCGAGGAAAGACGCGAGGCTTATGTCGATACGCTGACGGATTTGATCAATCATGAAGTTTTTCTAGTGTGATGCAATATCTTAGAAATTAACGGGGGTTATCGTATCACACAACTTTTGCAGGTTCAACATCTGTTTATCCATTTATATATAAATTTACGGATTTAAACCAGCATTTCGCTTGACGTGTCCGCCCTGATTGTTAGAATCAATCACAGACATTTGTCTGATGCTTTTTTAGGGGCTCCCATAAGGAAATAGTGATGCACACTAGGGCGTTTTCATTGATGGAATTGATGGTTGTCGTCACTATTGCCGGCGTTATTGGGGCATTCGGCATTCCTAACTATCAAAAATCCGTTGATACATCGATCGCGAAGGATGCCGTCAACAATTTGAAATTGATCGGCGCCGCGCAAGAGCTCTACAAAGCCCGTAATGGAACGTTTTATCCGGCAGCCAATGGGACGGCTGATGTGTTTCAGATCAATAAGGATTTGCATTTAAGTATTCTTCAACAACAAGGCGTGACGTATTCATGTGTTCGGAGTATCACTTCGGTCTGCACGGCTGCCCGCGGCAGTAACTGGACTTATTCCATTAATTTACCGGCTGCGCCGGCCGCGGTGCCGACCTGTTCAGCCGGGACGTGTCCGTATACGCCTACATAATCCGGAGAGAAATTATGAGTTTAAGAATTTTAGTCTTATTCGCTTTGATTGCGTTAATTCCCGTGACAGCTCACGCCGAAATTTTGATCATGAAGGACGGGCGGTCCATTAATGCCAAGATTCTCAACAGAGACAGCAAGAAAATTAAGATCGAAGAAAACGGAAGAACCGTCACATATTTCCTCGACCAGGTCCAGTCGATTAACGGGAAACCGTTGGCGGATTGGGAGGAAGAGTCTGCCGAGGAAGATGCAACACCTGCGGATTCCGGTACAACGCCAGCGCCGGCTAAAGCAAAGCCCATATCGATTACAAAACTGGAACTTATTAAGAAATTCATTGATATTTTCGGTACGAGGCAGAGTATGGTGCAGAATTTCGAACGCATGTTAGCCGGTCTTCCGCCGGACCAGAGCAAAGAAGTTCGCAAGATCCTCAACGTCGATGAGATTATCGACAACATTGTTCCTCTTTATGATAAATACTTCACTCAGCAGGAGTTGGAAACGTATGTTGATTTTTATACATCTCCGCAGGGACAAAAATTTCTTACTACCATCCCAATGATTATGAAGGAAAGTGTCGACGTCAACATCGAGTACTTCAAGACAAGGCTTCCTAAAGAAGCGAAGTAATTTCTAGATTTTAGTCAATTACTCCTAACATATTGACACGGCTTTATTTTTGGTTCTTTAAGAGCCTGAAAAACGTCTTTTATGTGTTGTCTACTATGCTTGTAAGTAATTGAATGTGATAGAGTTATAGAGATTTATTCAGTGGTTTTTGGAATTTTCGTTGATTTTAAAATCATTCTTTGTTATATTACAAGCGTTTTCGACAGGGAATAATTTCATAATCGTCGTCCGCAACCCGGATTTTTTTGGACAATTTCGTGAGCAACGTCAGCATTGATTTCGCCGCGTGTATTGAACCCCCCCGGGATAATGATTTTCCCCGCACGATAAACAATTCCCCTTCCAGAAACATTAAAAAGGAGCAAAGTCTATGATTGAGAGGTACACCCTTTCCAAGATTGGGCGCATTTGGTCTGATCAGCGCAAGCTGGAGATCATGCTCAACATTGAAATCCTCGCCTGTGAAGCGTTGGCGAAACTCGGGCAGATACCGAAGCAGGCCGTGGATAACATCCGCAAGAACGCCAAGTTTGATTTGGAAGAAGTTCGCCGCTTGGAAGAGAAAACTAAGCATGACGTTGTTGCCTTCATTCAGAATATCGGTGAAAGTCTTGGCTCAGATGCCCAATATCTTCACATGGGTCTTACCTCGTCGGATCTTTTGGACACCTCCTTGTCCGTTCAGTGTGTTGAAGCCAGCGATTTAATTATCACCGACCTTAAGAAATTAGTAGCGGTTCTTAAACTCAAGGCTAAAAAATATAAAGACACGCCCTGTATTGCGCGCACACACGGTGTTCATGCCGAGCCGACAACGTTCGGTCTCAAACTTGCCATGTGGTATGACGAAACCGTGCGTAACGTCGAACGCATGGAGCGTGCCCGCGAGAACATGCGCATCGGAAAACTTTCCGGCGCCGTCGGGACATATGCCAACATCGATCCTTTTGTCGAACAGTATGTTTGCGAAAAACTGGGCCTCAGGCCTGAAAATGTCGCAACGCAGGTTATCCAGCGCGATCATCATGCTGAATTCATGCAGGTTTTGGCGCTTATCGGAGCTTCCTTAAGTAAATTCGCCGTTGAAATCCGTCTTTTGCAGAAAACTGAAGTTCTTGAAGTTGAAGAACCGTTTTTCAAGGGACAGATCGGTTCATCGGCCATGCCGCATAAGAGAAATCCGGTCACGTGCGAACGCATTACGGGTCTGGCCCGTATTTTGCGCGCCAACTCAATGGTTGCTCTCGAGAATATCAATCTCTGGCATGAACGCGACATCAGCCACTCATCGGCTGAACGTGTGATCCTGCCCGACAGCACCATCACGCTAAATTACATGCTTAACAAATTCATCCCGATCGTTGAGGGGCTTTTGGTTTATCCCAAAAACATGGTCGCCAATTTGGGTAAGACACGCGGTTTGATTTATTCCCAGCGTATTCTTCTTGAGCTCATGAAGAAAGGTCTGACCCGCGATGCCGCTTATTCCATTATTCAGGCATGCGCCATGCAGGTCTGGCAGGAAACAAGCGAATTCAAGGATGTTCTTTATCGCGACCGCAAGGTAAGGAAGTATCTTTCCAAGAACGAGATTGATGCGTGTTTCGACATCAAGTACTATATCCGTCATCGCGACCGCATCTTCAAGCAGGTGGGGATCAAATAATGGAAAAGCGCGACAAAATCTACGAAGGCAAAGCCAAAATTCTTTATACGACGGACAATCCCGATCTTGTCATCCAGTATTTCAAGGATGACGCGACCGCGTTCAATGCCGCCAAGAAGGGGACCATAGACCAGAAGGGCGTCGTTAATAACAAAATCTCGACGAAAATTTTCGAGATGCTTCAAACGCGGGGCATTGTTACCCATTACGTCAAGACCTTGAATGACCGTGAAATGCTGGTCAAGAAAGTAGAGATCGTTCCGCTGGAAGTTATCATCCGTAACCGCGCGGCAGGTTCGCTTTGCCGCCTTCTGGGCCTTCCGGAGGGAACAACGCTCGCGTGCCCGATCCTGGAATTCTGCTACAAGGAAGACAAACTTGGCGATCCGATGATCAACGAATATCACATCCGCGCTCTCGGTTACGCGACGGATGCTGAAGTAGAAAAGATCAAGACCATGGTTTTCAAGGTCAACGATGCCATGCGTGACTTCTTCGCCGCGCTTAACATCGAACTTATCGATTTCAAGCTGGAATTCGGCCGTCACAAGGGCGAAATCATTCTGGCGGATGAAATTTCTCCTGATACCTGCCGTTTGTGGGAAATCGGGACCGGCGAAAAGCTGGACAAGGATCGTTTCCGTCGAGATCTTGGAAACATCGAACAGGCATACCAAGAAGTATTGCGCCGCGTTACGCGCTAATTAACGAATTATAAACCTTGTAGGGGCGGGGTTTCCCCGCCCCTGATAATGGGCCGGGAGACCCGGCCCCTACATTTTTCCTACCTCTTAAAATGATCTGGCGTATCGAAATCAAAGATAAATCCGGCGTTTTTGATGCCGCCGGGGACAGTGTCCTTAAAGACATTATCGATTGCGGAATTCGCTCGGTCCAGGAAGTCAACGTCATCCAGGTTTACCTGGTCAACGGTGATATTCAGGAAAACGATGCCCGCAAGATCGCAAGCGATCTTCTGACCGACCCGGTTGTTCAGGATTGCGTAGTTTATGCGCAGAACGCGAAAGTCCCCGCCGCTTCCGGCTGCACCACGATCGAAATTTCCTACAACCCCGGCGTCATGGATCCCGTCGAGGAATCCACTCTCAAGGGGATCAGGGACTTAGGCATTCCCGGCATCAGTGAAGTGCGCACCTCCAAAAAATATTTGGTCCGCGGCAATCCCACGAAAAGCGAACTTGAATTCATCACCAATAAAGTATTGATGAACAAGCTCATCCAGCATGTCGTTACTGATCCTCAGTCGCAGTACAAAAATTTCTCAATCGGTTCCGCCCAGCATCGCAAGATTGATCTGATCCAGGTGCAACTTATCGGCGCCAAGGACCAGGAACTTTTGAAGATCAGCCGTGAAGGCCAGTTGTATTTGAACCTGAATGAAATGAAAGCCATTCAGAAGCATTACAAAAAAGAAGGCCGCAATCCGACGGACTGCGAACTGGAGACCGTCGCCCAGACGTGGAGCGAACACTGCCGTCATAAAACATTCCGCGGCAATATCCGTCTTAAACACACCGAGGGTGGAAAGACCAAGACTCGCGTTATTAAAAATCTTTTGAAGTCCACCATTATCAAAGCCACACAAACGCTCGATAAACCGTGGTGCGTTTCGGTCTTTCACGACAACGCCGGCGTCATCAAGTTCGATAAAGAATTCAATGTCTGTTTTAAAGTGGAAACGCATAACCATCCGTCAGCGCTGGAACCTTTCGGCGGTTCGAACACCGGAGTGGGAGGCGTCATCCGCGACACACTCGGCACCGGCCTCGGCGCCAAACCGATTTGTAATACCGATATTTTTTGTTTTGCTCCGCCGGACATGGCGTTTGATAAACTCCCGCCGGGAACTCTGCATCCCAAGCGTGTCATGAAAGGTGTTGTGAGCGGTGTGCGCGATTACGGCAACAAGATGGGAATCCCGACGGTCAATGGCGCTGTTTTATTCGACCGGCATTTCGTCGGTAATCCGCTGGTGTTTTGCGGAAACGTCGGGCTCATCCCCAAAGGCAAAGAGAAGAAAGCCGTTAAGAAAGGCGATCTGGTAGTTGTATTAGGCGGACGTACTGGACGCGACGGTATTCATGGCGCGACATTTTCTTCCGGTGAACTGACCGATGAATCCGAAACGGTTTCATCAGGAGCCGTTCAGATCGGCAATCCGATCGAAGAGAAAAAAGTGTGCGACGCGCTCATGCAGGCGCGCGATCTTGGGCTTTATTCGGCGATCACCGACTGCGGGGCCGGCGGTTTGTCCAGCGCCGTCGGAGAAATGGGTGAGACTTTGGGCGCGCGTGTGACGCTTGAGAAAGTTCCGCTTAAATATCAGGGCCTCCGTTACACCGAAATTTGGATTTCCGAATCGCAGGAACGCATGGTCATGTCGGTCCCCAAAGAAAAGATCGAATTGCTTCTCGAAGTCTGCGCGGGGGAGAATGTCGAGGCGACCGTCATCGGCGAATTCACCGGCAGCGGACGGCTGGAACTTTTTTATGACGGCTGTCAGGTGTGCGATCTCGATATGAAATTTCTGCACGACGGCGTTCCCAACATTACCAAGGATGCCGTTTATAAACAGGTCAAGCCGTCGCCTGAAAAGTTTGCATGTCCGAAAGATTTAACGGAATCGCTTCAAAAAGCGCTCGCTCATTACAATGTGTGTTCCAAAGAAGCGATCGTGCGCCGTTACGATCACGAAGTGCAGGGTACAAGCGTCATCAAACCATTTGTCGGCGCCGCATGGGACGGTCCGTCGGACGCGGCGGTGCTTCGGCCGCGGCTTGATTCCGACAAAGGCATCGCAGTGTCCAACGGCATCAACGTGCGTTTCGGTATGCTCGATCCGTTCTGGATGGCGGCTTCCTGCATCGATGAGGCGATCCGCCAGATCATTTCCGTCGGGGGAAATCTCAAACAGGTGGCGCTTCTCGACAATTTTTGCTGGGGAAATCCCGACAAACCGGACCGCCTGGGCGGGCTCGTGCGCACGGCTGAGGGATGCTACAAAGCCGCTGTCGCTTTCGGCACGCCGTTTATTTCCGGTAAGGACAGCCTTTACAATGAATATACCGAAGGCGGCCAATCGATCGCCATTCCGGGAACCATTTTGATCTCGGCGATCGGCATCATCGATGATGTGAATAAATGCATCACGATGGATTTAAAGAAAGCCGGCAATGTCCTTTATGTCGTCGGAGAAACGCATGATGAAATGGGCGGTTCCATTTATAGTGAATTGAACGGAACGCTGGGCGAACATGTCCCGCAGGTGAATTTCAAGAAAGCTTTAGTAACGTTCGATGCGTTGAGCGCCGCCATTGCCAAAGGTCTGGTCCGTTCCGCGCATGACTGTTCCGAAGGCGGGCTCGGTGTCGCTGTCGCCGAAATGGCATTCAGCGGCGGACTGGGCGCCACCATCGACCTTGCGGAAGTTCCCTATAAAGGCAAGCGCCGTCGGGATGACGTGGTGTTTTTCTCCGAATCGAACTCGCGCTTGATCGTCGAGGTCGAGCCCAAGAATCAAAAGAAATTTGAAGCCCTGATGGCTAAAACAACATTTGCCCAGATCGGTCTGGTTGAATCGGCACAGGAATTGATCGTCAAAGGTCTGGACGGAAAAATCTGTGCTCATGCGGATTCTCACGTTCTTAAAAACATCTGGCAGAAGCCGCTGGCGTTTTAATAATCGTAGATAAGGGATAGGTGATGGCAGATGGTCACCGTCAACCATCTACTATTTACCATCAACTATCTAAAAGGAATATTATGGTAAGACTGAAGCAGACACCGATACCCGATGAGAATCCATGGCGTGTTTTTCGTATTATGGCGGAATTCGTGGAGGGTTTCGATGAGCTTTCCCAGATAGGTCCTGCGGTCAGCATTTTCGGTTCGGCGAGGACCAAGTTGGATCAAAAATATTACAAAGCCGCTGAAACAACAGCGAAGCTTTTGGTCCAAGAAGGTTATGCCGTAATTACCGGCGGAGGTCCGAGTATCATGGAAGCCGGTAATAAAGGCGCTGCAGAGGCGGGCGGTCAGTCGATCGGGCTCAACATCGATCTTCCATTTGAGCAGAAACCGAATCCCTATATTAAGCAGCTGATCAATTTTCATTATTTCTTCTCGAGAAAAGTCATGTTCGTCAAATACGCGAAGGCCTTCGTGATCTTTCCGGGCGGTTTCGGCACGCTTGATGAATTATTTGAAAGTCTCACACTGATCCAGACCCAGCGTATGCAGCGGTTTCCGGTCATTCTTTACGGCAGCTCTTACTGGAAAGGTTTGCTCGAGTGGCTTGAGGATTCAGTGCTCGCGGAAAATTGTATTGATAAAGCCGATCTGAGCATTTATCAGACCGTGGATAAGCCGGAAGATGCGGTCAAGATCATCCGGAACTTTTATGGAAAACAGTCGTCCAGGAAACGTAAATAATACCAATGGCTGCACAATCCAAAGTTAAAGTTCTTGTCCTTCGCACGGCGGGAACGAATTGCAACGAAGAGACCGGCTTTGCCTTTAAACATTTCGGGGCCGAGGTGGACCAGGTGCATATCAAGCGTCTGGTCAAAAAAGAATGTTTCCTGAACGATTATCACATCATCGCCGTTCCCGGCGGGTTCAGTTACGGTGATGATATCGCGTCCGGCCGGATTCTGGCCAATGAGCTTCGCATCAGCCTTGCCCAGGACATCAATCGTTTTATTGCCGACGGGAAATTGATGATCGGTATCTGCAATGGATTTCAGATTCTGGTCAAGGCGGGCATTCTTCCCGGGCCTTTGAAAAGCGACGCCCATCAGGATGTCACGCTGACGCTTAATGACTCCGCCAAGTTCGAAGCCCGCTGGGTGAGATTAAGAACAAGCGGCAAGAGCCCGTGGACGCAGGGGCTTGAGGGAGTAATTCACCTGCCGATTGCTCACGGTGAAGGAAAATTCGTGGTGCGCGATCAGGGCTTTTTGAAACGTCTGGATGCCAACGGACAGATTACATTGCGTTATTGCGATGCCGAAGGAAACCCCGGCGAATATCCTGTAAATCCTAATGGTTCGACTGACGACGTCGCCGGCATCTGCGACAGCACCGGTCAAATCTTGGGACTGATGCCTCATCCGGAGCGATTTTTCCGTTTTACCCAATGTCCATCGTGGACCCGCATGGAAAAAACAAGCGAATACGGTGACGGGGCTAAAATTTTTGAGAACGGCATACGCTATGTGAGGGAGCAGCTGCTATGACGCGTCCGATCACCTATAAAACCAGCGGTGTCGATATTGATAAAGCGAACCGTTTTGTCGACGGAATCAAGGGAATGGCCAAATCCACATTGAACGCGGGTGCCATCAGCCGTCCCGGTTCTTTCGGAGCGCTGTTCTCATTTGATGCCAAGAAATATAAAAAACCCGTTTTGGTGTCTTCGACTGACGGGGTCGGTACAAAACTTTTGATTGCGAATCTGACGGGCAAGCATGATAAGGTCGGCATCGATCTGGTCGCCATGAACGTGAACGATGTTTTATGCACGGGCGCGCAGCCGATGTTCTTTCTGGATTATCTGGCCTGCGGTCAGCTGGACAACCGTCTGATGAGCAGCGTGATGAAAGGGATCGTCGAGGGATGCCGTCAGGCCGGATGCGCATTGATCGGCGGAGAGACCGCGGAAATGCCCGGCATGTATCACGGCAAAGATTATGATCTGGCCGGTTTTACAGTTGGTGTTGTGGAATCTGACAAACTGCTCGACGGCTCAACGATTAAACCGGGCGATCAGGTGATCGGTCTTGCGTCGAGCGGTATTCATTCGAACGGCTATTCGCTGGTGCGCAAAGTTTTATCCGCTGATCAGCAGAAGAAATACGCTAAGATATTGCTTGAGCCAACAAGAATCTATGTGAAGCCGGTCTTAGCATTATTAGAAAAATTCCAGGTGCACGGCATGGCGCACATCACCGGCGGTGCTTTTTATGAAAAGCTTACGAAGGTTCTTCCTAAAGGTTTATGCTTTTCGATCTGTAAAGGAAGCTGGCCTGTGCCGGATGTGTTCAAGCTGATTCAGGATCAGGGAAATGTGCCCGAGCACGATATGTATAAAACATTTAAC
>JAGNTT010000001.1 GCA_017987425.1 Candidatus Omnitrophota bacterium | reverse complement strand
TTTTCATCCATCGGCTTTGCATTTATGTTTGTTGAAATTCCTCTCATTCAGCGTCTGGGTGTTTTTCTCGGGCACCCGATTTACGGTCTGACGGTTGTTTTGTTTACTCTTCTTTTCTTCTGCGGTCTCGGCAGCAATTACAGCAAAAAAGTGCAGACCAGAAAACATGCCCAGGGTCTGTTTATGCTTTTGTTTATTGGGCTGATGCTGATTGCGTTCTTGCTTCCCGCAGTTATTCAATGGGCTACGGCAGTCCCGGTGTTTCTCAAAATTATCATCGCCTTACTCAGTCTTTGCTCGGTGGGTTTCTTGATGGGTATTCCTTTTCCGCTTGGGGTCGCCAATGTTTCAGCGGGTCCCAGAACGCCGCTGATTTTCTACTGGGCTGTTAATGGTTTCACGTCCATGTGCGGATCTGCTTTTGCGATGGTGATCCTGATCCACATGGGGTATCCGTGGGCTGTTATGTTCGGGCTCTTTTTCTATCTCGCGGCATTTGCTGCAATGCAAAAATTTATCAAATTGTAATTACTTCCTTAATGATCTACTGGATTATCTATTTCAGCACCAAGTTACTAAGTCTTCTGTTTTTCCCGCTCAAAATCCAGGGCAGGGAGAATGTGCCGAAGGAGGGGGCGTTTCTTTTGGCGTGTAACCATGTGAGCTATCTGGATCCCATGATCATGGGGATTGCCACCGGCCGCAGGCTCAATTATATGGCTAAGGATGAGCTTTTCCACCGACCGGTGCTGGGATATATTTTGCGCTCTTTATGGGCCTTTCCTGTCAAACGCAATAGGGCCGATAAAAAAGCCCTTAGGGAAAGCCTGGATTGTCTTAAAAAGGGCCGTCCGCTCTTGCTTTTCCCTGAGGGAACCCGTCACGGTACGCCAGGAGAGAAGAAAATCGAAGCCGGGGTAGGCTTTTTAGCCCTGAAGGCGGATGTTCCTGTGGTTCCGGTGTTTGTGGATGGTTCCCAGAAGGTCTTTCCGCCGGGGGCCAAAACTTTGAGAAGGGGGCAGGTTTTGGTCCGTTACGGAAAACCCATCCGTTTTGTTTCAAAAGGTGATTATGAACAGGTCGCCCAAGAGGTCATGGACAGTATTTTTGCGCTGCGTTGAGGCCGCTGTTGTTTTCTTTCCGTTCACGTTAAACTGTTTGCTATCAAGAGTCTTTAATTTCAAGTAAATCGGGAAAATTTTATTGACAAAAAAAATTATTTTGCGATAATTAAACACTTTGTTTTAGCCTTACCGAACAAAGATGTATCTATAAGTGTTTGAATGGTTTTCTACCTCGTGCTAATAAAATAGTTTTCGGGGAAAATTGATAGAATTTAAATATTCTTCGACGAGAAATAAGTTCGGATCTATAGTGCGTAATTAAATCGGAAAGGCTTTGAAAGCAAAGAATCCCAATGAAGAAGAGGAAAAGTTAAAATGAGTGACAATCGTTCAATGATGGATGAGTTGTACGCCAGTACCCTTAAAGATATTAAGGAAGGCGAAATTGTGAAGGGCAGCATCGTTGCCGTCACGAACAAGGAAGTTGTTGTAGATATCGGATTTAAATCGGAAGGCTTCGTGGATATTGAAGAATTCCGCGGTCATGACCAGCTTACTGTCGGTCAGCAGATCGATGTTTTGATCGAGGTGATTGAGGATGATCACGGCCGCTTGGTCCTTTCCCACGGAAAGGCTGAGAAACTCAAAGGCTGGCAGAAGATTTCAGACGAAATTAATGAAGGCGATCTGGTTGAAGGCAAGATCGTCCGTGTCGTCAAAGGCGGCTACATCGTCGACGTTTATGGTGTTGAAGCGTTCCTTCCCATGTCTTTGTCCGCATTCAAAGGACTTTCCAATCATGAGATCATGGCTCACAAGTACCGTTTCTTAGTTGCCAAAATGAATAAACAGCGTCGCAATCTGATCCTTTCACGCCGTGAAATGGTTCAGAAAGAACGCGAGGAAGTGCGCGAAAAGCTCTGGGGCCAGCTGGTCAAGGGCGAGCGCCGCAAGGGTACTGTCAAGGGTATCACCGATTTCGGCGCTTTCGTTGATTTGGGCGGGGTGGACGGCCTTCTTCATATCACGGATATGAGCTGGTCACGCATCAATCATCCTTCCGAAATCGTCTCAATCGGCGATAAAATCGAAGTCATGATCCTCGATTTTGATAAAGAAAATTCCAAAGTCTCTCTCGGTTTAAAGCAAATCATCTCCAATCCCTGGGAAGCTGTCTATGACAAATTCCCGACGGGAACTAAAGTTAAGGGCAAAGTCGTCAATATCATGCCTTATGGCGTATTCGTTGAGATCGACAAGGGCATCGAAGGCCTTTTGCACTCGTCCGAAATCACATGGCAGAAGAAGCTCGTCAATCCCCAGGAAATGTTCAAATTGGGCGATGAAATCGAGGTTCAGATCATTAATGTTGATAAGGACAATAAGCGCATTTCGCTTTCTATGAAGCAGCTTGGGGATAACCCTTGGAAGACGGCGGGCGAAAAATTCCCGGTCGGTTCAAAAGTTAAGGGTGCGGTCCGCGGCTTTACAGACTACGGCGCTTTCGTTGAGCTTGAAGCTGGTCTCGAAGGTATGATCCATGTTTCCGACATGTCTTGGACCAAGAAGGTTAATCATCCTCAGGAAGTCGTTCAAAAAGGACAGGAAGTCCAGGTGGTTGTTCTGGCTGTCGACGGAGATAACCGCAAAATTACCTTGGGTCTCAAACAGCTTCTGGATAATCCTTGGCCGCAATTAGCCGAACGTTATCCTGTCGGAACGGAAGTTGATTCTGAAGTCGTGATGAATTCTAATTTCGGCGTTTTTGTAAAGCTTGAACAGGATGTCGAAGCGCTTGTTTATTCATCCGAGATCGATAAGCAGCAGGCTGCGTCTTTGAAACCGGGCGACCGTCTCAAGGTTCGCGTGATTAAAGTTGATGTCGAGCAAATGAAAATCGGTGTCAGCGCCCGGATGTAAGTGCTATGAGTGTGAGCGACATTATCGAACAGATCACTCGGGGTACGGTTGAAATTATTAACCCCGAGGGATTAGAGGCGAAGCTCACATACAGCCAGAAGAACAAAAAGCCCCTTGTTGTTAAAGCGGGTTTTGATCCGACGGCTCCCGATATTCATCTTGGTCATACTGTTTTGCTCAACAAGCTTAAATTATTTCAAGAATTAGGCCATCGTGTGTTTTTTCTCATTGGTGATTTTACCGCCCAGGTCGGAGATCCGACCGGTAAAGACCAGCTCCGTCGGAAAATGAGTCTTCAGGAGATTGAAGTCAACGCTCAGACTTACAAAAAGCAAGTCTTCAAAATTCTTGATTCCAAGAAGACGGAAGTAGTTTTCAACAGTCATTGGCTGGCAAAATTATCGCCACAGGACATTCTGGAGCTGACCGCTCATTCCACGGTTGCGCAAATGCTCGCCCGCGCCGACTTCAAGAAACGTTTTGAATCCGGCAGAGAGATTAGTCTGCTTGAATTCATTTATCCGCTTTTACAAGGATATGATTCAGTTCATTTGAAAGCGGACATTGAGCTTGGCGGGTCAGACCAAAAGTTCAATCTTTTGATGGGACGCCAACTTCAGGAAGCTTACAATCAGCCTCCGCAAGTCGTCATCATGACGCCTTTGTTGGAGGGAACTGACGGCGTCCAAAAGATGTCCAAGTCGCTCGGAAACTATATCGGCATTAATGAAAAAGCCGACGACATTTTCGGAAAGATTATGTCAATCTCCGACGATCTGATGGCGCGGTATTATGAACTTCTGACGGATGTGGATTTAAAATCCATTAAAGATGTTCATCCTAAAGAATCCAAATTGCAGTTGGCACAGAAAATCGTTGCGCAGTTTTATGGTCAGGAAAAAGCGCAAGAAGCTCGTTCGCAATTTGAATCGGTGTTCAGTCAGCACCAGGTGCCGGATGATATTCCAGAGCATAAACTCAAAGTCAATGAAGATGTTGTGTCAATTATGCTTGGTTGGAAAATGGCGCCGTCCAAAAATGAAGCTCGGCGTCTTATTCAGCAAAAAGCGGTTACTCTCGACGGTGATTTGATTGAAAATGAGCATGCTAAGTTGAAAAATGGCGTGCTCAAGGTTGGTAAGCGCAGATTTTTAAGACTTATTTAGGTTTGTGGTCGGCGCTTAAATGATTATATTTCTTTTTGTTACAAAATAAAACTTGACAAACATAATCTATATTAATATACTTTGTTTTTATATTTTATGCCCCTGTAGCTCAGCCGGTAGAGCACGTCCTTGGTAAGGACGAGGCCACCGGTTCGATTCCGGTCGGGGGCTTTAACCTTCAGCTACAAAAAGAAGATTTGCAATGCGAGAAATTATCCATTTTCAATGCACGGTTTGTAACAGGGTTACTTACAACAGTACCAAAGATAAAAAGAAAAAACCCGAACGTATTGAGACAAGCAAATATTGTCGGTTTTGTCGGAAGCACACTCCTCACAAGGAAACTAAGAAGTAATTTTTAGGTGGTGCGTCGGTGAGGCTTGGCCTGATCGACGAAGGAGATAGCGATAGGCCAGTAGCTCCAATTGGTAGAGCGACGGTCTCCAAAACCGAAGGTTGCAGGTTCGACTCCTGCCTGGCCTGCGGAATTATTTTTATATGGACGTTCAAAAAATAATAACGATCATTGTTGCCGCGGGAATTCTCGTAACTGTTTTCATTTACCGGGAAAGAATCAGGGTATTTCTGACGGAAGTTTCCGTCGAACTAAAAAAAGTTTCATGGCCGACAAGAAAAGAACTTATAGATTCAACGTGGATTGTTTTGCTGAGTTCAATTGCTTTGGCGGTTTTTATCGGAATAACGGACTTCGCTCTTTCAAAATTTCTATCACTGATCATCAATAGATAACGCTTATGAAATGGTATGTCATTCACACACAAACGGGTGCAGAGGAAAGAGCTAAGGCGGGCTTAGAAAGTCGCATGGCCACAACTGCTCTGAAACAGTATATCGAAGAAATTGTTGTTCCGACGGAGCAAGTCTCCGAAGTCCGTGGAGGTAAGAAGCGCATATCAACACGCAAATTCTTTCCGGGTTACATCATCCTCAAAATGGAGATGAACAAGGAAAGCTGGTATCTGGTCAAAACCACTCCAGGTATTACTGGTTTTATCGGACCGGGCCGTCGTCCTCAGCCTTTAACGGAAAGCGAAGTCAATAACATATTGAAGCGTACAGTCGAGACGGAATCTAAACCGTCGCCGAAGATAATCTTTGAAATCGGCGAGGCTGTGCGTATTGCGCAGGGTCCGTTTGCTAACTTCAATGGATCTGTGATGGAAGTTTATCCTGACCGGGGGAAACTCAAGGTCAGCGTTTCTATTTTCGGGCGTGCCACGCTCGTCGAGTTGGAATACTGGCAGGTTGAAAAAATTTAAAACGAATGATCGTCTCGAGAGCTGCCTCTGCTGTTGAGATTTTCAGATATGAGTGAATCATTAATCCCTAAACAGGGTGGAAACGCAACTAAAAGTTTACAAAGTGACAAGTAGTTGTGTTTCTCTTAAATAAGTGAGTTCATTATGGCCAAAGAAGTCGTTGCAGTAATTAAATTATACGTTGCAGCCGGGCAGGCAAATCCTGCGCCGCCGGTCGGTCCAGCCCTAGGTCAGCACGGGGTCAACATCATGGGCTTTTGTAAGCAGTTTAATGACAAAACTAAAGGTCGCGATCCGATCCCGCTTCCGGTCATCATTTCAGTCTATAAAGACAAATCGTTCGATTTCATAATCAAAACCCCTCCTTCCACCGCTTTAATCAAAAAGTCAGCAAAATTGGCGAAAGCTTCCGGTACCGCTGGTAAGGAAGTCATCGGCAGTTTGACCCTGAAGCAGGTCGAGGAAATTGCGAAAATGAAAATGGAAGATTTGAATACGGCAGATCTTAAACAAGCGATTACCGTTATTTCCGGAACATGCCGAAGCATGGGAATTGAAATCAAGGGATAAAACTATGGCAACACTCAGCAAAAGAATGAAAAAAGCCAAAGAAGGCGTTAATCCGACGGTTACATTACCTTTACGCGAAGCTGTTAAAGGAGTTTCACAGTTTCCGAAGGTTAAATTCGACGAGACCGTTGAATTGCATTTCCATTTGAGCATCGATCTTAAGTCTCCGGATCAGGCTGTACGCGGTACAGTGGCACTTCCGCACGGTGTCGGTAAAAAAGTGCGTGTTGCGGTTTTTTGCACGGGTGATAATGTGCAGAAAGCCAAGGACGCAGGTGCTGATCATGTGGGCGGTGCCGACTTGGTCGCTAAAGTCGCCAGCGGATTTATGGAATTCGATTGCGTTGTGGCAACCCCCGATATGATGCGCGAAATCAGCAAGCTGGGTAAGGTTCTTGGCCCCCGCGGCCTGATGCCGAGCCCCAAAGCAGGCACCGTCACAACCGACGTTGTTCGCACAATTAACGAGGTTAAAGCCGGACGCATTGAGTTCAAATCCGACAAGCAGGGCGGTATTCATGTCGGAATCGGCAAGAGATCGTTCAATGAAGATCAACTGATTGAAAACGCAACCCATGTCATTGATGCTGTGAATCATGCCAAACCAAACAGCGTCAAAGGAAATTTGATCAAGACGTTGGCTCTTTCCACGACTATGGGGCCGGGAATAAAGGTGACGTTATGAAGGTCGGAGAAATTTTCAGAAAACAGTTAGTCGGCGCCATCAAAGATGGTGTTGAAAAGAATCAAAATACGTTCTTAGTCAGTTACAGCGGAGTTTCCGCGGCTCAAATGAACATCTTGCGTAAGGATCTGAGCAAGAAGTCCGCCAAAATGAAGGTCACAAAGAGCAAGATCGCACGTATTGCCCTTAAAGATCAGCCTTTGGCGCCTGCTGCTGCCGATGTCAACAATCAGGTGGCCTTCGTCCATACGGATTCGGATGCCGCTGAAATCTCCAAAATCCTCGTCAAGTTTTCCAAAGAGTGTAAAGGTTTTGCGGTCCAGGGAGGCCTTCTGGATGGGGCATTCCTGCCAAAAGAAGATGTCACCCGTCTTTCCGATCTGCCTTCCCGTGAAGTTCTCATCGCAAAATTACTTTCTCTCATGCAATCACCGGCTACCAAGCTGGCTAACATATTAAACGCAAAGAGTCGTGATCTGTTATCAATTTTGAAACAGTATAGTGAAAAAAAGGGAGGATCCTAAGATGTCGAACACTAAATTAGCGGATATCGCAACTACCATCAAGAACCTTACGGTTCTTGAAGCTGCTGATCTGGTTAAAATGCTGGAAGATGAGTTGGGTATTCAGGCTGCGGCCCCGATGATGATGGCTGGGCCTGCTGCTGGTGGCGCTGCCGCTGCTCCTGCCGAAGAGAAAACCTCATTCAACGTTTTCCTCAAGGAAGCTGGCACAAACAAGATCGGCGTTATCAAGGAAGTTCGCGCCGTTACAAACTTGGGTCTAAAAGAAGCCAAGGATCTTGTTGAAGCTGCTCCTAAAATGGTCAAGGAAAGCGTTCCGAAAGCCGAAGCCGAAGATCTCAAAAAGAAACTCGAAGCTGCCGGCGCTAAAGTTGAGCTTCAATAATTGTCATTGATCTTTGTTCGTCAAATCTCCAATAACCCCTTAAAAGGCTATTGGAGATTTGACGCTAAATTTGCAAGTAAAGACGACGATCAATAAGGCTGGCCGCGCGCTCAGATTCTTTTAATCCTTCACCAATGGATGGAATCATCCATTCAGCGAAAGAGAATATGGCAAAATTGAAGATCAAGAATTTTGGTAAGTTCCAAGACAATTTCGAAGTCCCCCAGCTTTTAGACATTCAAACCGTATCTTACGCAGAGTTTCTACAACGTGAACTTATGCCGGACCAGCGCAAAGACACTGGTCTGGAAGAGGTCTTTCGTGAAGTATTCCCGCTGGAAAGCTACGACGGGCAAATTCGTCTTGAATACATTGGTTATACCTTAGGCAAAGAAAAATATTCCCGTTATGAATGTCAGAGACGCGGCATGACCTATTCCGCGCCTTTGAAAGTGAAGCTTCGTCTTATTACTCCTGTCGATATCAAGGAACAGGAAGTTTATTTCGGCGATTTCCCGCTCATGACGGATACAGGCACATTCATTATCAACGGTGATGAGCGTGTTGTTGTCTCTCAAATCCAGCGTCCACCGGGGGTTTCATTCGAAGAAGAAACTCACCCGACGGGTAAAAGCATTTACTATGGCCGTATTATTCCTTCCCGCGGCGCTTGGTTTGAAATCAAATATGACCTTAACGACGTCTTGATTGCGTTCGTCGATCGTCGTCGCAATTTTCCGGCATCTCAGATTTTGCGCATCATGGGTCTTTCCGATTCGGAAGCCATGCAGCAAATGTTGGGCGATTATTATGATAAATTGAAGCCGACTTTGGAAAAAGATCACACCACATCCAAAGAAGAGGCTTTGCTTGATTTCTACCGCAAAATGCGCCCGACGGAACCGGCCACAGTAGAGGTTGCCGAAACTTTGTTCTTCCGTCTTTTCTCCGATCCTAAGCGCTATGATTTGAGCAAGGTCGGTCGCCACATCGTCAACCGCAAATTGAACACGGATGCTCCCTTGGACAACCGTGTATTGGATATTAGAACGGTCGTGGAAGTTATCCGTTATCTGGTTGGTCTTCGCGAAGGCCGCGGTGAGACGGATGATATTGATCACTTGGGTAACCGCCGCATCAAGTCCGTCGGGGAACTGGTTCAGAACCAGGTCCGTATCGGTCTGGCGCGTTTGGAACGTTCCATCAAGGAACGTCTCGTCGTCATGAGTAGTTTTGAAAACCTGACGATCCATCATTTGATCAACTCCCGTTTGTTTTCAAATCAGATCCAGGACTTTTTCGCCAGAAGCCAGCTGTCACAGTTCATGGATCAGGTCAACCCGCTTTCCGAAATGACTCACAAGCGCCGTATGTCCGCGCTTGGTCCGGGCGGTCTTTCCCGCGAACGCGCCGGTTTCGAAGTTCGCGACGTTCACCCGACGCACTACGGCCGTGTTTGTCCGATCGAAACTCCTGAAGGTCCGAACATCGGTCTGATTGCGTCTTTGACGACTTGTGCACGCGTTAATGAACTCGGCTTTATCGAAACTCCGTACCGCAAAGTTGTCGACGGAAAAATTCTTAAAAAGTTTGAATATTTAACCGCTGATATCGACCAGAACAAGTACATTGCTCAGGCGAACACCCGTTTTGACAAAGACGGAACGATCACCGATAAAGACGTTTCATGCCGTTATAAAACGGACTTTCCGCGCGTGACACCGAATAAGGTCGAACTCATGGATGTGTCGCCGAAGCAGCTGGTTTCGGTGGCTGCTTCTTTGATTCCGTTCCTAGAACACGACGACGCTAACCGCGCGCTCATGGGTTCCAACATGCAGCGTCAGGCTGTTCCGCTGATGGTTACGGAAGTTCCTTACGTCGGTACGGGCATGGAAGAAAAAGTTGCCCGCGATTCCGGGGTTATGATCGTGTCCAAAGATGCCGGCACGGTTACCAAGGTTGATGGACGTGAAATCACTGTCGGGAAAAATGTTTATACGCTTAAGAATTTTATGCGGTCGAATGCCAACACGTGCGTTCATCAGGCTCCGTTGGTAAAGTTGGGCCAGAAAGTTGAAGCCGGGCAGATCATCGCTGACGGTATCGGCACAAAAGACGGACGTCTGGCTTTGGGGCGCAATGCCATCGTCGCTTTCATGCCGTGGCGCGGATACAACTTCGAAGACGCGATCCTGATCAACGAAAAGATCGTGGCCGAAGATAAATTTACATCCATTCACGTCGAGCGTTTCGAATGCGAATGCCGTGAAACCCGTTTGGGTAACGAAGAAATCACCCGTGATATTCCGAACGTCGGGGAAGATGCTCTTAAGGATCTTATGGAAGACGGCGTTGTCCGCGTCGGTGCCGAAGTCAAGGCCGGTGATATCCTCGTCGGTAAAGTCACTCCGAAGAGCGAAAAGGAACTTTCTCCCGAAGAAAGACTTCTGCGCGCTATTTTCGGTGAGAAAGCCGCCGATGTCCGTGACACGTCTTTAACATTGCCTCCGGGTATCGAAGGCGTCGTTGTTAACATTGAATCTTTCCAGCGTAACGAACGCGGCCGTAAATCCAAGGAAGACAAATCCAAGGAATCCGCCGCTGTCGTGAAAATCAAAGAATACTTTGTCCAGGAAGTTCAGTTCATCGTCGATGAAAAGGACGCGAAATTAAGCAAGCTGCTCGGCATTGACAAGAAAAAAGTCAATAAGCTGACTGTTGAAGATCTTGAAGAAGACAGCGAACCGCGCCAGTTGCTTGAATTCTATAACGACAAGATCGCCGAACTTATGGAAGAAGAAACTCGTGAAATTGATCGTGTCCGCCGCGGAGATGAACTTCCCGCCGGTGTTCTAAAGAGAGTCGTCGTTTATGTTGCCACCAAGCGTAAACTGCAGGTCGGTGACAAGATGGCCGGTCGTCACGGAAACAAAGGTATTGTTTCAAGAATCGTTCCCCAGGAAGACATGCCGTTCTTGGCTGATGGCCGCTCTGTGGATATTATTCTTAATCCGCTAGGCGTTCCGTCCCGTATGAACGTCGGTCAGTTGCTCGAAACCCACTTAGGCTGGGCAGCCCATGCGTTAGGGTTCTACGCCGAGACCCCTGTTTTTAACGGTGCGACCGAAGAAGAGATTCGTCAGCATCTTAAAGAAGCCGGTCTTTCCGAAGATGGCAAGTCGGTGGTCTACGACGGGTTCTCCGGCGAATCGTTCGCACAGAAAGTGACTGTCGGCGCAATTTACATGCTTAAATTAAACCACTTGGTTGATGAGAAAATCCACGCTCGTTCCATCGGGCCGTATTCTCTGGTTACCCAGCAGCCGCTCGGCGGTAAAGCTCACTTCGGTGGCCAGAGATTCGGGGAAATGGAAGTCTGGGCGCTGGAGGCTTATGGTGCGGCCTATACACTGCAGGAAATGCTGACTGTTAAGTCCGACGACGTAACTGGCCGTAGCCGCATTTATGAAGCCATTGTTAAAGGTGAACAGGCGTTAGCTCCGGGTACTCCGGAATCATTTAACGTTCTTGTCAAAGAATTGCAAGGACTTTGCTTGGATATACGGTTGGAAAGAGCAGAAGGCACCGAAATTCCTAACGCCGATGCAGCGGAAACCGAAGACAAGAAGGACAAATAATTCTCATGAGCAAAATCGATATCAAAAATCAAGACCGCATCACCATCAAAATTGCGTCTCCGGATATTATTTCATCGTGGTCGAAAGGCCCGGTCAAGAAAGCCGAAACACTGAACTACCGCACGCTTAAACCCGAGAAGGACGGTCTTTTTTGTGAACGTATCTTCGGGCCGATTCGGGATTGGGAATGCAACTGCGGCAAATATAAGGGAATCAAGTTTAAGGGCATCACCTGCGACCGCTGCGGTGTTCTGGTAACCCGTTCGTCCGTCCGTCGTGAACGCATGGGCCATATTGAACTTGCCTGTCCTGTGACGCACATCTGGTTCTATAAGGCCGTCCCATCGCGTTTGTCGGCCATGCTGCAGATCGGTCTTCGTGATCTCGAGAAAATCATCTACTATGAAGAATATGTTGTTCTTGATCCGGGTGAAACTTCCTTAAAGAAAAAGGAACTTCTCTCCGAAGATCAATATCAGGACGCGCTTGTTAAGCACGGCGGTGCTTTCAAGGCCAAGATTGGTGCTGAAGCCATCCGTGATTTATTGCGCGAGATTGATCTCAATGTTCTTTGCAAGAAGCTTCGCAAGGATCTTGAAACAGCTAACCCTAACGGTACGAATTTCAAGAAAATCGCCAAGAACCTCAAGATCGTCGAGGATTTTAAAGTTTCCGGTAACCAGGCTGACTGGATGATTTTGGATATTCTCCCGGTCATTCCTCCGGATCTGCGTCCGCTCGTTCCGCTCGAAGGCGGACGTTTCGCGACATCCGACTTGAACGATCTTTATCGCCGTGTTATCAACCGCAATAACCGTCTTAAAAAACTTATCGATTTGAATGCGCCGGAAATCATTATCCGCAATGAAAAGCGCATGCTTCAGGAAGCCGTCGACGCTTTGTTGGACAACGGTCGTCACGGCCGTCCTGTATTGGGATCTGGAAACCGTCCTTTGAAGTCCCTTTCAGACATGTTAAAGGGAAAGCAAGGCCGTTTCCGTATGAACCTTCTTGGTAAACGCGTCGATTATTCCGGCCGCTCCGTCATCGTCGTCGGGCCTGAACTGAAACTTCATCAGTGCGGTCTGCCGAAGAAGATGGCTCTCGAGCTGTTTGAACCGTTTATCATACGTAAGTTGCGTGAAAAAGGTTTCGTGCATACCATCAAGGGCGCCAAGCGCATGGTCGAACGCGCCAAGATTGAAGTCTGGGACATCCTCGACGATGTCATCAAGGACCATCCGGTCATGCTCAACCGCGCGCCGACGCTGCACCGTTTGTCAATTCAGGCGTTTCAGCCGATCTTGATTGAAGGTAAAGCTATTCGTTTGCACCCGCTCGTCTGTACCGCTTTTAACGCCGACTTCGATGGTGACCAGATGGCCGTTCACATTCCGTTGTCTCTGGAAGCGCAGATCGAATGCCGTCTTGAACTTTTGTCGGTCAATAACCTGTTCTCTCCGGCGGATGGACGTCCTGTTATGTCGCCGACTCAGGACATCGTTCTTGGGCTGTATTATTTGACAAAGGAAAAATTGGGCAACAAGGGTGAGGGTCATTTATTCGCGAGCGCACAAGAGGCATTGATCGCTTTCTATGACGGTCTTATCGACATGCACGCCCGCATTAAACTGCGTGTGAACGGACCGGTGTGGGGAGAAGAAAAGCCTTCCATGGTTATCTCGACTTCAGACTTAAAAGGCAAGTCTAAAGAAGATGTTTCTGCGAAATCTTCTAAAATGAATATTATCGAAACAACCATCGGTCGTATCATGCTTAATGAAGTTCTGCCTACGGACTTCGGGTATGTGAATGATCTTTTGGATAAAAAGAAAATAGGTAACGTTATCTCTGACTGCTTTAAACGTTTTGGTCAGCATAGGACTATCCATCTTCTCGACGAGCTTAAGGCATTGGGCTTTATCAAGGCAACGGAGGCTGGTATTTCCATCAGCATGTCCGATTTAACTGTGCCTGAGGAAAAATCGAAGGTTATTGCCAATTCTAAGCAGGAAGTCGCGAAGATTGAAGATCAGTATCGCAAAGGTATCATCACCGGACGCGAACGCTATAACAAGATCATCGACGTTTGGACCCATACAACGGAAATTCTTTCCGACATGGTGTTCAAGAAAATGGATCAATTTAATCCTGTCTACATCATGGCCGACTCCGGCGCTCGCGGTTCTAAACTTCAGATCCGTCAGCTGTCGGGTATGCGCGGGCTGATGGCAAAGCCGTCGGGTGAGATTATCGAAAATCCGATCACGGCTAGCTTCCGCGAAGGTCTGACTGTATTGGAGTATTTCATTTCTACTCACGGTGCCCGTAAAGGTCTGGCGGATACAGCTCTTAAAACAGCCGACGCCGGTTATCTGACCCGTCGTCTTGTTGACGTTGCTCAAGAGTTAGTTGTCAATGAGGAAGATTGCGGAACTCTTAATGGTATTACTGTTTCCGCCATCGTCGAAGGCGATGAGCTTGTCGTTGCTTTGAAAGAACGTATCGTCGGACGTGTGGCGCTTGATAACATCGTCGACATCGTCACAGACCAGCAGGTTGTTGTCTCCGGAGGCGAGATTTCGGAAGAAAAAGCCGACATGATTGAACAGCTTGGTATCGAAAAAGTGCGTATTCGTAGCGCACTCACATGCGAAGCTGGACGTGGAGTTTGTATAAAATGTTACGGTCGCAACCTGGCCACACACCGCATGGTGGAGCTCGGTGAAGCCGTTGGTACGATCGCTGCCCAGAGTATCGGGGAGCCGGGTACACAGTTGACCATGCGTACTTTCCACATCGGTGGTACTGCATCACGTACAATTGAGCAGTCATTCATTAAGACGAAAAATAAAGGTATTGTTAAATATCACCAGTTGCGTGTTGTTCAAAAAGGTAAAGAATTTATTGTTTTGAACCGCAACGGTGCCGTCAGTATTAATAACGAATACGGCCGTGAATTCGAACGACATGCATTGCCTCAGGGTACCGCGCTCGTATTTGCCGACGGAGTATCGATTGAAAAAGGTGAAACTCTAGCGACTTGGGATCCGTACACGATTCCGATCATCACCGAAGTTAAAGGTACTGTTAAGTTCGAAGATCTTAAAGAAGACATTACGGTCCGTGAAGAACAAAATCCTGTCACAGGCGTTACGGAACGCGTTGTTGTCGAGCATAAACAGGAGTATCATCCGCAGATCATCATCATCGACGACAAAAAAGAAGTTGTCGGGATTTATTCGATTCCCGTCGGTGCGCACATTCTTGTTGATGACCAGTCGACGGTTGCTGGTGGTGAACTCGTTGCAAAGATTCCGCGCAGTATCGGAAAAACACGCGACATCACCGGTGGTCTTCCGCGCGTTGCTGAATTATTCGAAGCTCGCCGTCCGAAAGATCCGGCCGTCATCAGCGAAATCGACGGTTTCGTAGAATTCGGAACAGATAAAAAGGGTTTGCGTACTATTGTTGTTAAGTCTCCGACGGGTATGGCCAAAGAATACACTATTCCGCACGGCAAACACCCGAACGTTTACAAGGGTGATAAAGTTTTTGCCGGTCAGCAGTTGACCGACGGGCCAGTTGTTCCTCAGGACATCCTGCGTGTTTGCGGTGACAAGGTTTTGCAAGAATATCTTTTGAATGAAGTTCAGGAAGTTTATCGTCTGCAAGGTGTGCGCATCAATGATAAACACATCGAGCTTATCATTTCTCAGATGCTCAAGAAAGTTCGCATCGATGATTCCGGTGATAGTGAGTTTTTAGTTGGCGAACAAATTGACAAAAATATTTTTAAAAAGGCCAATGAAACAATCATTAAGAAAAAAGGAAAACCGGCATCTGCGACACCGCTCTTATTGGGTATCACAAAGGTCTCTTTGACGACGGAGAGTTTTATTTCTGCAGCTAGTTTCCAAGAGACAACAAGAGTCTTGACAGAAGCGGCAGCATCTGGTAAAGTTGACCTCTTATCCGGATTGAAAGAAAACGTTATTGTCGGACATTTAATTCCGGCAGGAACCGGTTTGAAAAATTACGAACACATAGAAATGGTTAAATATGCCAACGATATCACAGCTGATCAGAAAACAGAGACAGTCCAAAATCAAGAAGAGTAAGTCACCGGCATTGACCGAGTGCCCGCAGCGCCGTGGTGTCTGTTTACAAGTTAAAACCATGACGCCGAAAAAACCGAACTCGGCATTGCGTAAAATTGCGAGAGTGCGTTTATCGAATCGCATTGAAGTGACTTCATATATTCCGGGTGAAGGTCACAACCTTCAGGAGCACTCGATCGTGCTTGTCAGAGGCGGTCGTGTTAAGGACTTACCAGGTGTGCGTTATCATATCGTCCGCGGGACGCTGGATACCGCCGGTGTCAACAACCGTAAAAAATCACGTTCAAAATACGGAACTAAGAGAGCCAAGTAATGAGAAGACGTAGAGCAGAAAAAAGAGAAACGATTCCCGATCCAAAATTTAGCAGTGAAATGGTCGCGCGTTTTGTCAGTATTGTCATGACCAAAGGTAAGAAGACAGTTGCTGAAGGTATTGTCTACGGAGCGCTTGATCTTATCAAAGATAAAACACCGGAGGATTCTCCGTTAAAAGCTTTCAATAAAGCGATTGATAATGTCCGTCCGCGCCTTGAAGTCAAAGGCCGCCGCGTCGGTGGTGCGACATATCAGGTTCCCATTGATGTTTCTCCGCTCAGAGGTTCTTCTCTGGCAATGCGTTGGATCCGTGATTTTGCCCGCAAGAAAAAAGGCAAGCCGATGATGGTCAAATTAGCCGATGAATTGATTGCAGCATATAAGAATGAAGGGCCAGCTATTAAAAAACGCGATGAGACCCACAAAATGGCCGAAGCGAACCGTGCATTCAGCCATTTACGCTGGTAAACCTTATAGAAAATTTTTTTAGGATTTAATTAAACTTATGGCATCAAACACAATTCCTCTCAATAAGTTCCGCAATTTTGGTATTATCGCGCATATCGACGCCGGTAAAACCACTACGACCGAACGTGTTCTCTACTATACCGGTACCATTCATAAGATGGGTAATATCGATGACGGGAACACCACGATGGACTTCATGCCCCAGGAGCAGGAACGCGGTATTACCATCATGTCCGCAGCCACAACCGCTTTCTGGCGTGATCACCGTTTCAACATCATTGATACTCCCGGTCACGTGGATTTTACAATTGAAGTAGAAAGATCATTAAAAGTTCTGGATGGTTGCGTGATTGTTTTGTGCGGCTGTTCTGGTGTGCAACCACAAACAGAAACTGTATACCGTCAGGCAGATAAATATCATGTGCCGCGAATTGCATTTATCAATAAGATCGATCGTTTAGGTGCTGATTTTGATCGCGTGCTTGGTGAAATGAATGAACGTCTTGGCACAAATGCCGCAGGTATTGAGTTTCCTGATGGAACAGAAGATAGTTTTAAAGGAATTATTGATGTTGTTAATGAGCAATATATCAATTATAAAGATAAAGACGGGATGGAATATGAGCGCCTCCCGCTTCCCGCGGAATTTGCCGAAAAGACTAAACAATATCGTCATACTTTGATCGAACGTTTGGCTGAAGTTGACGATGAAATGGCGGATCTTTTTTTGAACAGCAAAGAACCGACCAAAGAACAAATCATGCAGGCAATCCGCCGCACAGTTATCGCCTGTAAATTTGTTCCTGTTCTTGTCGGGACGGCATTGAGAAACCGTGGTGTCCAAATGGTTCTGGATGCGATTGTTGATTACCTTCCTTCACCTCTTGATATCCCTCCTATGAGAGGACACAATCCTGATAACAAAGAAGAATTGATTGTACGTAAACCTGATGAGAATGAATCTCCTGTTGGTTTAGTGTTCAAGATTGCATCCGATAAGTATGTCGGCAAGATCTTTTATACCCGTATTTATGCCGGCAAATTCACACAGGGGCAGCAATATTTGAATTCCTCGAATGGTAAGCGTGAGAAGATTGCCAAGATGCTTCTGATGCATGCCAACAAACAAGAGATTGTTAATTCAGCCGGTCCGGGTGAGATTGTTGCTCTTGTTGGATTAAAAGAATCGAAGTCCGGCGATACCATATGTGCTGAAGACAAACCTATGCTTTTGGAAGGCTTGAAACCGCCTGAAGCTGTTATTTCTTTAGCGATTGAACCTTTGACCAAAGCCGACCAGGATAAGATGGGGGAAGTGTTACGTAAATTTTTGGATGAAGATCCGTCTTTACGAGTCAAGTATGATAAGGAAACTTCCCAAACGATTATCTCCGGTATGGGTGAGTTGCACTTGGAAATTATCGTCGATCGTATGAAGCGAGAATACAACCTGGCCTGTAATGTCGGTCGCCCGGAAGTTGCTTACAAAGAGGCGATCACTAAAAAGGTTACAGGCATCGTCGGGAAATACATTTCTCAAAGCGGTGGCCGCGGTAAGTATGGTTACGTTGTTATCGACGTGGAGCCGGGTGAAGTCGGTAAAGGGATTGTCTACCATGACAAAATACGCAGCGGTGCCATTCCCCGTGAATTTATTAAACCGTGTTTTGAAGGTATTGAAATCGGTGCCTTGAACGGTGTATTGGCAGGTTATCCTGTAACGGACTTTGAGGTGAGCTTAGTTGACGGTAAATACCATGACGTTGACTCTGATGAAATGTCGTTCCAGTTGGCCGCTAAGTTTGCTATTCATGATGCTTTCAGAGCCGCAGGACCGATTTTCCAAGAGCCGATCATGAAGTTAGAGATCGTTGTTCCGGAAGATTATTGGGGCGCTGTCATCGGCGATTTGTTGACCCGTCGTGCGAAGATCAACGAGTCCGGTAACAGAGGTAAGCTTAAAACTGCAATCATTGATGTTCCGCTGTCTGAAATGTTTAACTATGCGAATGCCATTCGTTCCTTATCTCAAGGACGAGGAACATTCTCGATGGAGCCGTCATTTTACGCTCAAGTACCAAACAACATTGCTGAGAAAATTATCGGTTCTCGTCAGGATGTTGTTAAGAAAGTTAACTAAAACGTTATTTATAGATTATTAGCGAATAAACAAAGGGGAGGAATGATTCATGGCAAAAGAAAAATTTAATCGTAGTAAACCGCACTTGAACATCGGAACTATCGGTCACGTTGACCATGGTAAAACGACCTTAAGCTCGGCGATCACAAACGTGCTCGCGAAGCAGGGTTTGGCTGAATTCCGCAGCTATGATTCCATTGATAACGCTCCCGAAGAAAAAGAGCGCGGTGTTACGATCAACATTTCGCACATCGAATACCAGACCGCCAATCGTCATTATGCTCACATCGATTGCCCCGGTCACGCTGACTATATCAAGAACATGATCACCGGTGCTGCTCAGATGGACGGTGCGATCCTCGTAGTATCGGCTGCTGACGGCCCGATGCCGCAGACCCGCGAGCACATTCTTTTGGCTCGTCAGGTTAACGTTCCTAAGATTGTCGTCTTCATGAATAAGTGCGATCAGGTTGAAGATAAAGAATTGTTGGACCTCGTTGAAATGGAAATCCGTGATCTTTTAGCCAAATACAAATTTGACGGCGAAAAGACCCCGATCATCCGTGGAAGCGCCTTGGAAGCTTTGAACAACATCAATGACGCTGCCAAGACCAAACCGATTCTGGATCTTATGCAAGCTGTAGACGATTTCATCCCCACACCTGTCCGTGAGTTGGATAAGCCGTTCTTGATGGCTGTTGAAGACGTATTCTCGATCTCCGGTCGCGGTACCGTTGCAACAGGCCGTATCGAACGCGGTAAGTGTAAAGTCGGCGAAGAAGTTGAACTCGTCGGTCTTCGTGAAAAAGTTTCAAAAACTGTTATTACCGGTGTTGAAATGTTCCGCAAGGAATTGGATGAAGGTCAGGCTGGCGACAATGTTGGTTTGCTTTTGCGCGGTGCTGACAAAGACACTTTGGAACGCGGCATGGTTCTCGCGGCCAACGGTTCGATTACTCCGCACACAAAGTTCAAAGCCACTGCATATATCCTGACTAAAGAAGAAGGTGGACGTCATACACCGTTCTTCAAGGGATATCGTCCTCAGTTCTATTTCAGAACTACAGACGTTACCGGAACAGCCCAGCTTCCCGAAGGCCAGGAAATGTGTATGCCTGGTGATAACGTGGAATTAGTGGTTGAGCTCATCACGCCGGTCGCATTGGAAAAGGAATTGCGTTTTGCTATCCGCGAAGGTGGTAAAACCGTGGGTGCAGGTGTTGTTTCTGAAGTATTGAAATAATTTAAAAGTAGGGGAGGGGTTCAATCCCTCCCCTACAATTTTAGGAAAACTATGCAGAAAATTAGAATCAAATTAAAAGCTTATGATCACCGCCTGATCGATCAGTCGACCCAGGAAATCGTGGATACGGCCATCCGCACCGGCGCTCAGGTTGCCGGACCGGTTCCGTTACCTACGAAAAAAGAATTGTATACGGTTTTACGTTCTCCGGTTATCGATAAGAAATCACGCGAGCAGTTTCAGTTGGCAACCCACAAACGTTTGATTGATCTTGTGAACCCTACATCAAAAACGGTCGAGGCGCTGCGTAAATTGAATCTTCCTGCTGGTGTTGATGTGGAAATCAAGCAATAAGGAAGCGATGATTAATCATCGTCTGTACGGGAGTTTCTTATGATTCGTGGTTTATTAGGTAAAAAAGTCGGTATGACTCAAATCTTCGATAAGGAAGGGAACATCATTCCCGTCACTGCTATCGAAGTCGGTCCTTGCGTTGTTTTAGGTCTTAAAGAAAGTCCGATGAAAGTCGTACTGGGTTTTGAGCCGGTTAAAGAAACAGCTCTCAATAAACCGCGCACAGGATATTTTAAAAAATTAGGCGTTGCAGGGTTGCGTAAGGTTAAGGAATTCACTTCGACGGACAACAAAGTTTATACCGTTGGTCAAGAAATCAAGGCTGACTTGTTTAAGGCTGGTGATTTCGTCGACATTTCAGGTGTTTCGATCGGTAAAGGTTTTCAGGGTGGTATGAAGCGTTGGAACTGGGGCGGCGGTCCTGCAGCTCACGGTTCAATGCATCACCGCCGTGTCGGTTCGATCGGTTCTAGTTCGGATCCGTCGCGCGTTTACAAAGGTCAGCACATGCCCGGTCATATGGGTATGGACAAGATTACCACGCAGAATTTGCGCGTTATGAGTGTAGACGTGGAAAATAATCTTATCCTGGTAAAAGGCGCTGTTCCGGGACACAAGAACGGTTATTTGACCGTCAATAAAGCTTTGAAGAAGGTGTTCCGCTCGCTCGATGAAAAACGCGAAGTTGTTGAATCGAAGCGTAACCCGATGAAGCAAAGCAAGGCTGCTGCTAAAGGTGGCGCGTCTAAGGGCGGCAAAAAATAAATCTAAATATAGTTTAGAAATAAAACAAGAAAATTAGGTAACCGGTATGGCAAAACTAGCAGTACATGATATTAAGGGAAAAGAAACAGGAAGCGTAGAACTTCCCGATGAAATTTTTGGCGGGAAAGTCAATGAAGCGCTCCTTCATCAGGCCGTTGTGATGTATCTTGCTAACCAGAGACAGGGAAACGCCAGCACTAAAACACGCGGTGAAGTTTCCGGCGGCGGCAAAAAGCCGTGGCGCCAAAAGGGAACAGGTCGTGCCCGTGCAGGTTCATCACGTTCTCCGCTGTGGCACAAAGGTGGTATCGTTTTCGGGCCGCATCCCCGCGAATATGCTTATGCATTGCCGAAGAAGACCCGTGTTGCCGCTTTACGTGCATCTTTAAATGCGAAGTTTCAGGCCAAAGAACTTCTGTGTCTGGAAGATATCCAATTAGCCAAACCGAAAACAAAAGAAGTTGCCGCAATCTTAAAAAACTTCAAGCTGCGTGGTAAGGTTCTTGCATTGTTTGATGGTACTGAAGGCGGTGTAACATTGGCTTCACGCAATATTCCGTTTTTGAGCCTTACCAGGGCAAGCGACATCAATGCATATGATGTTTTGAAAAACAAAACTGTTCTCGTCACTAAAAGCGCGATCGAGAACTTATTAAAGAGAATCCAATAATGATTACCAGCTACGATATTGTCAAAAGTTTGATCCGTACCGAAAAAGGTACGAGCATGGAGCCGCAGCGGAAATACACTTTTTATGTCGCCAAGACTGCAACTAAAATCGACATCAAGAGAGCGGTTCAAGAGATTTACAAAGTAAAAGTGGATGCCGTGCATACGCTTATCGTTGCCGGTAAGCCGAAGCGTGTCCGTTATCAGTTGGGTTATACGTCTGACTGGAAAAAGGCTATAGTCACGCTTAAAGAAGGCTCCAAAATCGAAACGACGTAAATTTCCGTTTACAGACGCATAAATTACTGAGGGTATCATGGGTATCAAGAGATTCAAACCGATCACAAATGGATTAAGACACGCATCGCTTCCCGATTTCAAGGAAATCACAAAAGGTTATCCTGAGAAATCTCTCCTGGTTACTTTAAAGAGTTCCGGTGGACGCAATTCTTATGGCCGCATCACCAGCCGTCACCGAGGCGGCGGGCACAAAAGAATGTACCGTCTGGTCGATTTCAAGCGTGACCGCATCGATGATATGGCTGTTGTACTGGCGATTGAATATGATCCGAACCGCACTGCACGCATTGCTTTGATCGAATATGCCAGCGATAAAACAAAGTCTTATATTCTTGCTCCGGTTGATCTTAGAGTTGGTGATCAGATCGGCAGCACCAATGATGGTGATTTGGACATCTCTGCAGGAAATTGCATGCCGCTGCAGCGCATTCCGCTTGGAACCGCGATCCATAATCTCGAATTGAAACCCGGCCGTGGTGGAAAGATTGTCCGCTCCGCAGGAACCTCCGCTCAGCTGATTGCCAAGGAAGGCAAAGAAGCACACGTGCGTTTACCTTCAAGTGAAGTCCGTAAGGTGAGCATCAAGTGCCGCGCAACGATCGGCCAGCTTAGTAATGTGGAGAATGAAACGATTTCAATCGGTAAAGCCGGCCGCAGCCGCTGGTGGGGGCGCCGACCGCAATCCCGTGGTGTTGTTATGAACCCGGTAGACCATCCTCACGGTGGTGGTGAAGGTAAAGCCCCTCAGGGTAATCCTCATCCTGTTACACCATGGGGTAAGCCGACCAAAGGTTATAAAACTCGCAAAAAACGTAAATACTCTAATATTTTTATCGTAAAGAGAAGGGCAAAGTAATATGTCACGATCCGTTAAAAAAGGACCTTATGTAGAAGAGTCTTTGATGCGTCGGTTCAACAAAGTAACCGCCTCATCCACAAGACAGCCGATCAAGACATGGTCACGTCGTTCAACGGTTTTGCCTGAGTTTGTCGGCTATACATTTGCAATTCATGACGGCCGCAAGCACATCCCGATATTCATCACCGAGAACATGGTTGGCCTCAAGTTGGGCGAGTTTGTCCCGACGAGAACTTTTAAAAGTCATGGCGGCATTAAAGCCAAAAAAGCCATGGCTAAGAAATAATTAATGAAGGAATGCGGTCATGATTGCCCAAGCTAAAGCAAAATATTTACGTGTGTCACCCCAGAAGGCCCGTCTGGTTGTTGATTTGATCCGCGGCAAGGATGTTGCGACGTCCCATTCGATCTTGACGCATGTCAATAAAGGCTCGACAGAAAAAATTCTGAAGGTTTTAAACTCGGCGGTGAGCAACGCCAAACAAAAAGGCCTGACGGAAGATCAGTTGATTGTATCCAAGATCACAGCAACCAGCGGACCGATGTGGAAACGTTTCCGTGCTGCTTCTTTCGGTCGTGCCACTCCGATTCTTAGACGCACAACACATATAACCATTGAACTTGATTTGAAGACTAAATAGGGGGATTAATCTGTGGGTCAAAAAGTAAACCCAATCGCATTACGAATCGGATACACCAAGAACTGGCGCAGCCTATGGTTTGCCGATAAAAAAGATTTTGCTAAAAATATCGTTGAGGATTATAAAATCCGCGATTATATCAAACAGAAATTCGTTCAGGCCGCTGTTTCACTCGTAGTCATCGAACGTTTGGCTGAACAGATCAAGGTGAAGATTTTTTCCGCACGTCCTGGTGTTATCATCGGCCGCCGCGGTGCAGATATAGACCGTTTGAAGGGCGATCTGGGCAAAATCACCACCAAAGAAATCAGCATCGATATTCAGGAAATTAAAAATCCGGCAATTGATGCTCAGTTGATCGCTCAGAACGTCGCTTTTCAGCTCGAAAAGCGTGTGGCTTTCCGTCGTGCGATGAAACGCGCGATTGATCAGGCTAGATCAGCCGGCGCTAAAGGTATTAAGATTAGATGCTCCGGTCGTCTGGGCGGTGCCGAAATGGCCCGTACTGAAGGCTATCGCGAAGGCAAAATTCCTTTGCAGACGTTGCGCGCCGATATTGATTACGGTTTCTGGGAAGCAAGAACCACTTACGGTATTATTGGAATCAAGGCTTGGGTTTATAAAGGGGATGTCATTACGGATCGTCGCGATGAGGAAGTTTCAGTTCCCGCCGCTGTCCCGCAAGCACAGGAAGCTAAGTCTTAAATTTAGGGAGATTGATCTGTTATGTTACTGCCAAAACGCGTAAAATTTCGTAAAACACAAAAAGGTAAAACCCGCGGTCTTGCCACGCGTGGAAATAAATTAAGCTATGGCGAATACGGCTTAAAAGCTCTTGAGAATGGTTTTGTGAAGTCAGGCCATATCGAAGCTTCCCGTGTTGTTGTGGCCCGTAAACTTCGCGGCGCCGGTAAAATGTGGATCAACATTTTTCCGCACAAACCCATCACCAAAAAACCGGCGGAAACCCGCATGGGAAAAGGTAAGGGCGATTTGGATCATTGGGCATGCATCGCCAAACGGGGAATGATCCTATTTGAAATCGGCGGTATACCGGAAGATTTCGCGAAACAGGTTTTACGTCTGGTCGCTTTCAAGCTACCGATCAAAACTAAATTTGTGACTCGTGCTCACTAATAAAGGTTCTAGCCATGAAGATTAAAGAATTGAAAAGTTTATCCAAAGAAGAATTGGTCCAGAAAGAAAAGCAGTTTAAGGAACAGCTTTTCCAAATGAATCATCAGCGCCAGATGGGTCGCGTGGAAAAGCCTGCCATGTTCCGGTCGATCAAACGAAATATTGCGCGTGTTTTGACCATCCTTAACGAGAGAGAAAGACAAGACAATGGAAAAAAGAGTTAATCGCAGAAAAACCCTGATGGGGACTGTTGTTTCTGACAAAATGCAGAAAACCCGCGTTGTCAAAGTTGTGTGGGTTGCCAAGCACGCCAAATACGAAAAGCCTGTCCAGCACATGGTGAAATATAAAGCGCATGACGAGAAAAACGACAGCAAGGTCGGAGATACTGTAACCATCATGGAAACCCGCCCGATTTCGAGAGAAAAGCGCTGGGTCATTAACGAAATTGTTAAGAAGGAACAGGCAAAATGATTTATCTCAAATCGATCTTGGATGTCGCTGATAATACAGGCGCCCGCAAGGCTTCCTTGATCGGCGTTCTCAATGCCAAAGGCAAAAGCTGGGCCCAGGTAGGCGATATCGTTAAAGTTAACGTAAAAGAAGCTGGCCCTGATTCAGCCATTAAAAAAGGCTCCATGGCTAAAGGCGTCATCGTCCGCACAAAATTTCCGATCCGCCGCGCGGACGGAACTTATGTCCGTTTTGATACTAATGCCATTGTCATCATTGATGACGGCGGTAATCCCAGGGGAACCCGCGTGTTCGGTCCTGTCGCACGTGAGTTACGTAACATGGAATATATGAAAATCATTTCTTTAGCACCAGAGGTTGTCTAATATGCTGCGTATCAAACGTGATGATAAAGTCATGGTCATTTCCGGCAAGGAAAAAGGTAAAACCGGCAAAGTTGTGAAAGTTTTTCCGAAGGAACAGCGTGCGATCGTTGAGTCGGTCAATGTGATCAAGAAAGCTGTCCGCAAGAGCGACACATATCCGCAGGGCGGTTATGTTGAACTGGAGAAACCTATTCATCTTTCGAAACTGATGATCGTGGACAGCAAGACCAGCAAGCCGTCGCGCATTTCTGCCAAACTGTTAAAGGACGGCAGCAAGGTCCGCATCAGCAAAGAAACAGGCGAAGTCATTTAAAATTGAAAATTTGAGGTAAAGAACGTGGTTCCCCGTTTACTAGAAAAATATCGAAAAGAAGTATCCGTTGAAGTTCAAAAAAAGTTCGGCGTTGATAATGTCATGGCTGTTGCCCGCCTTGAAAAAATTGTCGTGAATATGGGTGTCGGTGAGGCGGTCGGGGACATCAAATTATTGGAAAGATCGGCTCAGGACTTGGCCATTATTACCGGTCAGAAACCGGTCATCACCCGTACAAAAAAAGCTATTTCGAATTTCAAGATCCGTGAGAATCTTCCGATCGGATGCAAGGTCACATTGCGCCGTTACCGCATGTATGAATTTTTGGACCGTCTGGTGAACGTTACACTGCCTCGTATCCGCGACTTCAATGGTGTTTCCAAAAAAGCTTTTGACCGTGCCGGCAACTACAGCCTAGGCATTTCGGACCAGAGCATTTTTCCGGAGATCGATGTTGCTGCCCGTGATTACCGCACCCAGGGTATGGATATTACGTTTGTTTTTAAAGGCGGCAGCAAGGACCAGTCATTTGAAGTTCTGCGTTTATTGGGGATGCCGTTTACTAAATAATCAAACAATCTCGTCGATATATTGAAATCGTTTAAGGAACAACAAAATTTATGGCAAGAAAAGCATTAGTTAATAAGGCAAAGGAAAAACCGAAGTTTTCCGCTCAACAACATAACCGCTGCACCATTTGCGGAAGACCAAAAGGTTATCTGCGCCGTTTTGGCATTTGCCGTATCTGTTTTAGAGAATTGGCCTCACGTGGCGAAATTCCTGGTGTTAAAAAAGCAAGCTGGTAATTATTAAGAAGGGTATTCAATTATGTCTGTTTCCGATCCAATTTCAAACATGCTGACGAGTGTCCGTAATGCTGTCAACACTAGAAAAGAGACAGTGGACGTCCCGGCTTCAAAGCTTTTGGAAAAAATCCTCGGTATTCTTAAGACCGATGGTTATATTGCAGATGTCCGTTTGCTTAAAGACAGCAAGCAGGGAACTCTCAAGATCTATCTGAAGTACGCTACAAACAAAAAAGCCGCCATCATGGGACTTAAAAGAATTTCTAAACCCGGTCTGCGCGTTTATGCGACGGGCGGTAAGGTTCCCAAAGTTTTAAACGGGTTAGGGACGGCTGTTATTTCAACTTCCAAGGGCGTCATCACCGACCGCGAAGCACGCAAGCTGAACGTCGGCGGTGAAGTGATCTGCTATATTTGGTAAAGGATAAAAGTTATGTCAAGAATCGGTAAGATCCCATTAGATGTTCCTAAGAATGTAAAGATTGCCATCAACGGTCAGGCAATACAGGTTGAAGGTCCAAAAGGCAAGGCGGCTTATGACGTGCCCCGTGATGTTGCTGTTGAACAAAAGGACAGCAAGGTTATTATCACCAGGAAACTCAACAACAAGCAGGCCTCTGCTAATCATGGAACGACACGCGCGCTTTTGCGTAATATGATGCACGGTGTTTCCGAAGGTCATCGTAAAGATCTTGAAGTTCAAGGTGTAGGTTTTCGTGTTGCTGTTCAGGGAGAGAAATTGATCATGAATCTGGGCTTCAGCCATCAGATTGAATACGTGATCCCTAAAACAGTCAAAGTAACGTCAGCCAAGCCTACAGAAATTTCAGTTGAAGGTGTGGATCGCCAGGTGGTGGGACAGGTTGCCGCCGAGATCCGTTCAAAGAAACCGCCGGAACCTTACAAGGGTAAAGGTATCCGTTACGCCGGTGAAGTAGTCAAACGTAAACAAGGTAAGTCCGTAACCAAATAAAAGCTATGTTAAGTGTCAGTGAACATAAAAGAGTTAATCGTCATGCCCGCATCCGCAAAGTGATCTCAGGGACCACCGAGCGCCCCCGTTTGTGCGTGCATCGCAGTATCAAAAACATGCAGGCCCAAATTATCGATGATTCGACGGGAAAAGTCATTTTGGGGAAATCCACTTTGGCCAAGGATATCCGCACAAAGATTAAATATGCGGGTAACGTCGACGGAGCTGCCGTACTGGGTGAGTCGATGGCTGCCGAAGCCATAAAGAAGGGTATCAAAAAAGTTTCATTCGACCGCGGTGGTTACTTATACCACGGACGTGTGAAAGCTTTTGCCGAAGCCGCGCGAAAAGGCGGTTTGGAATTCTAAGGATTAAGAAAAATTATGGGAAAAGATTTTGTTAAAAAAGATGATGTGAAAGCTCCTGTGAAGGGTGCTAAAAAAGATCAGCGTGCTGGCGGTGAAGAAACTCCCGAAGTAACCGAAGAAGCGCCCGATAGCGGTAGCAGTAAACCTGAGGGAAGAGGCCCCCGTAAGGGCGGCGGTGGCGGTTTTCGTCCTCGCAAGCCGGTGGAATCCGATAGCGGCTTAATTGAAAAAGTCGTTGCCATTAACCGTGTCGCCAAAACAACCAAGGGTGGTACCCGTCTGGCGTTCAGCGCTCTGGTTGTCGTCGGAGACGGTAAAGGAAAAGTCGGCTATTCATTAGGTAAAGCCGGAGAAGTCGCAAATGCCATTAAAAAAGCTTTAGGTAGCGCTAAACGCAACATGGTCAAAATTAACATGCGCGGCACCACCATCACCCATGAGATCCTCGGTAAATGCGGAAGCGCAGAAGTTCTTTTAAAGCCTGCTTCCGAAGGTACTGGTGTCATTGCCGCCGGTCCGATCCGTGCGATCTGTGACGGTGCAGGCATCACCAATATTCTCACTAAATGTCATCGTTCCAATAATCCCATCAATGTTGTCAAGGCCGCATTTGAAGGGATGAGCCGTTTGAAATCCTTGGAAGAAATCAAAGTTACCATTGAGAGTTAATTATGTACTTACATGAATTGAAATCCCCCAAAGGGGCACATAAACGCAGAAAAATCGTCGGACGCGGTAGAGGTTCCGGTCATGGTAAAACTTCCGGACGTGGTCAAACTGGTCAGCATGCACGCGCTGGTCGCGCTATCCTCTTTAGCTTGGAAGGCGGTCAGATGCACCTGATCCGTCGTCTTCCCAAAGTCGGGTTTAACAGTCGCAGACCGATGGATTACCAGATCGTCCCGTTAAACGAATTGAACAAGTTTAAAGACGGCGCCGTTGTCACTGTTCAAACTTTAAAAGAACAGAAATTGATCAAGAGCGTTCGCCGTCCCGTTAAGATCCTCAACGCCGGAGACATCTCCAAGCGTTTGACAATTCAAGTTCAGGCTTTTTCCAAGTCTGCTCAGGAAAAGATCACCAAAGCCGGCGGTAAAGCCGAAGTGGTTGTTTTGAATCCCGTCAAATCTTAAATCGGATACTATGCTTTCAATATTTTTAAAAGGAATATCCAACTGTTTTAAGATACCTGAACTCCGTAAGAAGATTCTTTTTACAATCGCCATCATTGCCGTTTATCGTGTCGGTTGTTTTATTCCCACGCCGGGCATTAACGGAGCTGCGTTAAGCGAGTATTTCCGCCGTATCACAGAAGCAACCGGCGGCGGTGTATTTAGCATCATGAATATGTTCTCCGGCGGAGCCCTTGAAAAGCTCACGCTTTTTTCTTTGGGCGTTATGCCGTACATCTCCGCTTCGATTATCATGCAGCTCTTAACGGCTGTTATTCCCGCACTTGAAAAGTTGTCCAAGGAAGGACAGGCGGGGTATCAAAAGATCAATCAGTATACCCGTTACGGAACATTAGGTCTTTCACTGATACAGTCGTACTTCATTGCTCTTTGGCTTCAAAGTCCTGAGTCGTTTCAAGGTTTGCAGATCGTTAACAAACCCGGATTGAGTTTTTGTTTGATGACGATGATCACATTGACTTGCGGTTCGATCCTTTTGATGTGGCTGGGTGAACAAATCCAGTCGCAGGGGATCGGCAACGGTATGTCGCTGATCATCACGGCTGGTATCCTTTCAAGCGCACCGGCGGCTATGAGCACGCTGTATCTCATGCTCAATCCGAAAACTCCTGGTGCTGCACAGATTCAGCCGTTGACATTGCTCATGATGATTGCATTTTTGATCCTCGTTATTTTGGGCATCACGATGATCACACAGGGACAGCGTCGTATTCCGGTCCAATACGCGCGGCGTATGGTCGGCAAACAGACGATGCAGGGACAAAATACATTTATTCCTCTGAAGGTGGATACATCGGGAGTTATTGCCATCATCTTTGCGCAGTCGCTCATTTTATTCCCGGCCACTCTGGCAAGTTTTATTCCGACTCCGTTCTTTCAACAACTTTCACAGGTACTGCACCGCGGGGTGGGTTGGTATTACGCTTTGTACGCTTTTTTAATCGTGTTTTTCTGTTATTTTTATACCGCCATTGTTTTTAACCCAATTGACATATCAGAGAACATGAAGAAGCATGGTGGTTTCATACCGGGCGTGAGACCAGGACAGAACACCGCCGATTATCTTGATTTTGTCATGACACGTATTACGCTCGCTGGTGCCGTCTTTATCTGTATCATCGCCGTCATGCCCGACATGATCATGGCATCCGCCCGCGTTCCTTATTTAGTTGCTTCGTTTTTCGGCGGAACAGGTGTTTTGATCTGCGTCGGTGTTATGCTGGATTTTATGAAACAGATTGAATCCCATCTCCAGATGCACCATTACGAAGGATTCATGAAGACGGGGCATATCCGGGGGAGACGATGAAAATCGTTTTGTTAGGACCTCCGGGCGCCGGCAAGGGTTCGGTCGCGGCGTTGATTAAAGATTATTTTGCTCTTTTGCATATTTCCACCGGCGATATTCTCCGGGAAGAAATTAAAAAAGACAGTCCTCTGGCTAAAGAAATTAAAAGCTACATTGAGCGCGGTGCCTTGGTTCCTGATGCTGTGATCACCAAAATGGTTGATCAGAAGCTCACTAAAGATCTGAAACCATCGGAAGGTTTTATGCTCGATGGGTATCCGCGCAACCAGGCTCAAGCAGAAGAACTGGATGCGATTCTTAGAAAGATCAATTCGTCCCTGGACCTCGTGCTAAACCTTGACGCTAGCCTGCCGTTAATATTAAAGCGCATTTCCGGCCGAAGAATTTGCAAGAAGTGCAGTGCTGTTTACCATTTGACCAATAAACCGTCCAGAGTCGCCGATGTCTGCGATCTGTGTTCCGGACCGCTCTATCAGCGTTCCGATGACAACGAAGAAACAATCCGTAAAAGGATGGACGTTTACAGTTCCAGCACAGCCCCGATCTTAGATTATTATCGTAAACAGGATAAATTAGTTTCATTTGACGGCGATAAAGAAACTGACCTTCTTTTTGAAGAGTTTAAAAAATATATAAATGAAAACCAAAGATTCAATAAGAATCAAGACGCCCGAAGAGATTGACATTTTAAGAAAAGCTGGTAAAATTCTGGCTTCCATTATTCGGGAGCTGGAACGTTCTTTAAAATCTGGTATGACGACAAAAGACATCGACGCAAAGGCTGAAAGCCTTATCCGTCGGGCGAATGTGCTTCCCGCTTTTAAAGGTTACCGCGGATTTCCAGGATGCGCATGCGTTTCAGTCAACGAAGAAGTCGTGCACGGGATTCCCGGTTCCAAGAAAGTCAAGGACGGCGACATTGTCAGCATAGACGTCGGAATTATTCACGATGATTATTATTCCGACACCGCCATGACGGTTGCGATCGGCAAAGTTGATCCGCAATGTTTGAGGCTCCTGGAAGTCACGCAGGAATCTTTGTACAAGGGCATTGAAAAGGCTTGGCCCAACAACCGGCTTTCGGATATATCCTCGGCGATCCAGCAGCACGTCGAAAAAAATAAATTTTCTGTTGTTCGAAATTTTGTCGGTCATGGTATAGGACGGCAGCTTCATGAAGAGCCGGAAATTCCAAATTTCGGTGATCCCAACCAGGGACCGGTTCTCAAAGAGGGGATGGTTTTTGCGATTGAGCCGATGGTGAATTTGGGCAGGCATCAGACGAAAGTATTGTCCGATGGCTGGACGGTGATTACCGAAGACGGTAAACCATCCGCACATTTTGAACATACAATAGCAATTACGACTAAAGGGCCGGAAATTCTGACCCTATAACTATGGCAAAAGAAGATTTAATAGAGGTAGAAGGAGTCATCGAAGAAGCGTTGCCCAACGCAATGTTTCGTGTTACGACAGATCAGGGGCACAAGGTTTTAGCGCACGTTTCGGGAAAAATCAGAATGCATTTTATCCGAATCCTTCCGGGCGACAGGGTTAAAGTTGAACTTTCACCCTATGATTTAAGCAGAGGACGTATAACGTACAGGTCAAAATGAAGGATCAGTCCTTTATTCCGAGGAGCATATGAAAGTCAAATCATCGGTTAAAAGAATTTGCAGCAATTGTAAAATTGTCCGTCGCAACCGGGTCGTGCGTGTCATTTGCTCGAACCCCAAACATAAACAAAGACAAGGATAAAATTCTATGCCACGTATCTTAGGTGTCGACATTCCCAGAGAAAAACGCATTGAAGCGGCTCTTCCGTATTTATACGGTATTGGCTGGACACGTTCACATATTATTTTGGCAGAAGCGAAAGTGGAACGGGGCAAGCGCGCCAAAGATCTGACGGAAGAAGAACTTTCCCGTATCACAAGCATCATCCAGAAAAATTATGTCATTGAGGGTGACCTCCGTCGTGAAGTTCAGCAGAACATCCGCCGCCATATGGAAGTCGGAACGTATCGCGGACTTCGCCATCGTAAAGGCCTGCCCGTCCGCGGTCAGAGAAGCAAGACAAATGCCAGAACGCGCAAAGGCCGTAAGATCAACGTGGGCGCCATCATCAAGAAAGCCGAATAAGGTAAGGATCAAACATGTCAACGAAAAATCAGCAACCAGTTAAAGTCGACCAGGCAGCGATTAATAAAAAGGCGAAAGCCAAAAAGAAATCCCTTAAGGGCGTCACCAGCGGTCTTGTAACGATCCTTGCTTCCTTTAATAACACCATGATCACGATCTCCGATAAACAGGGAAACACCATTGTTTGGTCTTCTCCCGGTTTAGTTGGATTTAGCGGTTCCAAGAAATCGACTCCCTTTGCCGCTCAGGTTGCCGCATCCGATGCAGCCAAGCGCGCCAAGGAAGTCGGTTTACTTTCTGTTGATGTGCTTGTTAAAGGTCCGGGTTCGGGACGTGAATCCGCGATCCGCGCATTGCAAGCTGCCGGTTTACAAGTTACTTCCATTCGTGACTGCACACCGATACCACATAACGGTTGTCGACCGCGTAAGAAGAGAAGAGTTTAACCCGGATTTTGCACTGCAGAATCTGCCCATGCCACAGGCTTGGGTCAACCGTTTAAGCTTTTTAAGGTTTAAACATAATTGTTGAGGTAAGTCCCGAATTTCTTCCTAAAGGTTAGTGAAGAATAAAATTAAAAAATTCGGGAAGAACGTAGAAAGGATACTCATTGTATGGCAAGATACACAGGTCCGCGATGCCGTTTATCGAGACGAGAAGGCGTTAATCTTGATTTAAAAAAGAAGTGGTCGTTGGAACGTCGTGAAGCTCCTCCGGGGCAGCACGGTGCCAAGCGAACGAAGCTCTCCAACTATGGTCTTCAGCTTCGTGAAAAGCAAAAAGCCAAGCGTTTCTACGGTATTCTTGAAAAACAATTCCGCAGCTATTATCTGAAGGCCTCGCGCCGTAAAGGTATTACTGGTGTGCTTTTGCTGCAATATTTGGAAAAGCGTCTGGACAATGTTCTCTATCAATTGGGTTTTGCCATTACCAGAGCCCAGGCCAGACAGATCGTCGGTCACGGTTTAGTCATTGTTAATGACAGAAGAGTCAACATCCCGTCTTTCCAGGTCAAACCCGGCGATGTGGTGACCATCGAACAGAAAGAAAAAGCCCGCAAATATATCAAAAATAACCTGACCTTGAACGAAGGCTGGTCGGCTCCTTTATGGCTGGTGGCAGATGCGGATAATTTGGTCGGTAAGATCGTGCGTGCTCCTGAACGCGAAGATATTAAGGCTCCTGTAAACGAACAATTGATCGTCGAGCTTTATTCAAGATAGTCAAAGAAGAATCCAATTGAGGAGGGTCGTATGGGTGTAAAGTGGCGAGATTTCCAAATGCCGAAAAGGTTGGACTGCGAAGAAAGCAGCTACACCAATATTTACGGCAAGTTTGTGGCTGAACCGTTTGAACGTGGTTATGGTGTGACTCTGGGTAATTCCTTGAGAAGAATTCTGCTTTCATCCATCGAAGGCAGCGCCGTGACTTCGATCAAAATTAACGGGGTCCAGCATGAATTCTCGACGATCCCTGGTGTGCTTGAAGCCGTTACCGAAATTGTTTTGAATGTGAAGGGATTGATTGTACGTTCCCATTCCAAGACCCCGAAGACGATTTACATCAAGACCGACAGAAAAGGCGAGATCAAAGCCAAGGACATTATCTCTGACGAAATGGTAGAAATTCTCAACAGTGATCATCACATCGTCACGTTGACGCAGGACATTCCATTTGATATGGAACTCGAAGTTTCCCGCGGACGCGGTTATGTCCCGGCGGATCAAAACAAGAAGGAAGGCGCTCCGGTTGGTACCATCCCGATCGATTCCATCTTTACTCCGATCACCAATGTCAGTTTTCATGTTGAAAATACACGCGTCGGGCAGCGTACAGATTACGACCGTTTAATCATCGACATCACGACCAACGGCGCGATCAACCCGAAGGAAGCTCTTTTGTACGGTGCCAATATCCTTCAGCGCCATCTCGATGTGTTTGTCAGCTACGGCCAGCTTCCTGAAGAAGAGGAAGAAATAGAAGAGATTTCCGCTGAAGAAGAAGCCTTGTACGCCAAACTTCGTCTTCCCATCTCCGAATTGGAATTGTCTGTCAGAAGCTCCAATTGTTTGAAAGATGCCAACATCAAAACCATCGCCGATCTGGTCAGACGTCCGGAATCCGAATTGCTCAACTTCCGCAATTTCGGTAAGAAATCCCTGACGGAGATCAATGACATTCTCAAAGCCATGGGCTTGGGACTGGGCATGAAAATCGACGTCAAAAAATTGAAAATAAAGAGCTAATAACATGAGACACGGTAAATCAGGAAATAGATTAAGCAGAAATCAGACCTTGCGTAAGGCCACGGTGCGCGACATGGCTCGTGCCATTTTGGTTGAGGAACGTATTTTTACCACCAAAGCCAAGGCCAAGGAAGGCCGTAAGTTAATCGAGAAATTGATCACTTTAGGCAAAAAAGGAACGCTCGCCGACAAGCGCCGCGCCTTTGCCATTTTGTGCGATCATCGAATGGTCAGTGACCTTTTCGATAAAACAGCTCCCAGATTTAAAAACCGCATGGGCGGATATACCCGTATTATTCCGTTCGGAAACCGTCGCGGTGATAATGCGGAAATGGTTTATCTGGAATTGACTGAAAAGAGCAGATCGATCATTACCAAAGTTAAATTGCTGGGAACCCATGCCTCAATTGCAGCGTCGAATACTGCCCAGGATGTGGCTACTGTTTCCGATGCCGAAGTGACAGAAGCTCCGGCCGCGAAAACAAAAGCACCTAAGGCTGAGAAAAAAGCGAAAGCTGAAGAACCGGCCAAGAAAGATGCTCCGGCAAAGAAAACCGGCGGTATCAAGAAGCTTTTCAAGAAGAAATCTGAAGAATAAAAATCTCATCTGCCCTTGTGTTCGAAAGAGCGCAAGGGCAGACTTTTTTCCTACGCGAAATCATTAAACGTGTCATATTCGTTTAGGATTTCACCCCGCACATGCTTAAAGTCAATCGCAGGATCAAGGACATCGTCGGATCCACAACCCTCGCCATCACAGCCCGTGCCAACGAGCTTAAAGCCCAGGGCCGCGATGTTGTCAGTTTCGGCGCCGGCGAACCAGATTTTGATACCCCGGATTTCATCAAAGAGGCCGCAATTGCCGCCATCCAAAAAGGTTTCACCAAATATACTCCGTCGACCGGCACGGTCGAGTTGCGTGAAGCTATCGCCGCAAAGTTCCTTAAAGACAATCATTTAAAATATTCTCCGAACCAGATCGTGGTTTCTTGCGGGGCCAAGCACGCGCTTTACGACATCATCTCGATCTTGGTCGACGACGGCGATGAAGTTATCTTTCAATCACCCTACTGGGTGAGCTATCCGGAAATGGTGAAAGCCGCTGGCGGAAAATCGGTCATTATTCCGACGACACCGGCCAATCAGTTCAAATTTTCGGCCGCTGATCTCGAAAAACACATCACCCCCAAAACCAAAGTCGTTATCATAAATTCTCCTTCGAACCCCACCGGCGTCATGTACACAAAAGATGAACTGCAGGCAATCGCGGACGTCTGCGTAAAGCATAAAATTTTCGTTGTCAGTGATGAAATCTACGAGAAGTTGGTATATGATAATGATGCTTTCGTCTCCATCGCGTCGCTGGGAAAAGAGATCTTTGATCTGACTTTGACCGTCAACGGCGTTTCCAAAGCCTATTCGATGACGGGGTGGAGAATCGGTTATTGCGCCGGTCCTCAGCCGATCATGGATTACATTAAGAAGTTTCAGGATCATTCAACCTCTAATCCCGCCTCGATCAGCCAAGCGGCCGCAGTTGCGGCGCTTAAAGCGTCGGAGGAGAGCATTGACGCCATGCGCCGGGAGTTCAAATCCCGTCGGGATTACATGATGTCTCTGCTGGATTCGTCGCCGAAAATTTCTTACGTCCGTCCGCAAGGGGCATTTTATATTTTCTGCGAACTTTCCCAATACGGCCCGATCGCAGACGTTGCTAAACGGATCCTCGATGAAGTTAATGTCGCGGTCATTCCCGGCGACGGATTCGGTACCGAAGGATACATCCGTTTGAGTTTTGCAACATCCAAAGAGCGTATTGCTGAAGGCATCAAACGCATCAAGCAGTGGATGCAAAAACAATAAGTAATTCTAATCGACGTCGGGCATATATCCATTCATCATCATTATCCAAACCGGGGGTCGCATGGAATTAAAAGAACTTCTGCTTTTGACGGTTAAAGAAAAGGCTTCTGACCTTCACCTCACCGAGAATTCTCCGCCAGTCTTACGAATCGACGGTTCTCTCATTTTTATAGATAAGCCTCCGTTAAACCGCGATGATCTTAAAAAAATGATCTATGCGGTTCTGACCGAGGGGCAGATCAAAAAGTTTGAGGAAGAAAAAGAGCTGGATTTCTCACTCGCCCTGACCGGCATGGACCGTTTTCGTGTCAACGTTCACGTCCAGCGCGGGTCGATCGAAGCTGCTCTGCGGCGCATCTCCATTTATATTCCGACGATGGAAGAGTTGAACCTTCCTCCGGTTATCGCCGAAATGGCGCGCAAACCCAACGGACTTGTTCTTTTGACCGGACCTACCGGGACCGGTAAAACAACGACGCTTGCTTCCATGATCAATCTCATGAATTCGGAAAAAGCGGTCGTCATCACATGCATTGAAGACCCGATCGAGTATCTGCACATGAACAAGCGCTCGATCATCAAGCAGCGTGAAGTTTATCGTGATACCAATTCATTTTCCGAAGCTTTGAAGCGCTGTCTGCGTCAGGACCCGGACGTCATCGTCGTCGGTGAGATGCGCGATCTTGAAACCATTTCAACCGCTTTGACCGCGGCCGAAACCGGCCACTTGGTTCTGGCCACACTGCATACGCCGGACGCTCCGCAGACAATCGAGCGTATTATCGACGTTTTTCCGCCCTATCAACAGCAGCAGGTCCGTCTGCAGCTGGCAGCCGCTTTGCAGGGAGTTATCTCGCAGCAGCTGATTCCCAGGGCAACGGGCAAAGGCCGTATCCTGTGCGCGGAAGTTATGATCGCCACACCGGGAGTGCGCAACATGGTCCGCGAGCGCCAGACTGAGCAGATCCGGACCGCTATTCAGACCGGCGCCGCGTTCGGCATGAAGACTATGGACAAATCTCTCAAGGAGCTCTGTGAAAAAGGACTCATCACCTACGAAACAGCCTTGAGCCACGCGCGTAATATTGAAGAATTTAAATCCATGATGGGGAAAAAATAATTTAAAGGAGTCCAATATGGCACATCGTATTACCCTTCTTCCCGGCGACGGTATCGGCCCGGAAGTATCATCGGCAATGAGAAAATGTGTGGACGCAACCGGCGTCAAGATCGAATGGGATGTGCAGGAGGTGGGTGAGGTTGCGATCAAACAGCACGGCACTCCGCTTCCGGATCATGTGCTTGAGTCCGTCCGTAGAAATAAAATCGCAATCAAGGGGCCGATCGTGACCCCAATCGGCAAAGGTTTCCGATCCGTCAACGTACAGCTCCGCCAGGCGCTCGATCTTTTTGCCTGCGTGCGTCCGTGTAAATATTATGAAGGAACCAAGACGGTCGCCAAGAAAACCGATCTCGTGATCTTCCGTGAAAATACCGAAGACCTTTATGCCGGCATCGAGTTTGAAAAAGACAGCGACGCGGTCAAAAAAGTTATCGAACTGATCAATGGGTTGCAACCTAAAAAAATCCGCCCGGATTCCGCGGTCTCGATCAAGCCGATCTCCGTGTATGCATCCAAGCGCATCGTGAAATATGCCTTTGATTATGCTGTTGAACACGGCCGTAAGAAAGTCACGGCAGTGCACAAAGCGAACATTATGAAGTTCTCCGACGGGCTTTTCCTTCAGTGCGCCCGCGAAGTGGCGGAGGAATATAAGGGTAAGGTCGAATTTGAAGATGTGATCGTCGATAACATGTGTATGCAATTGGTTCAGAAACCCGAGCTGTACGATGTTCTGGTGCTGCCTAATTTGTATGGCGACATCGTTTCCGATCTGTGCGCGGGGCTCGTCGGCGGTCTCGGCATCGCGCCGGGTGCCAACATCGGCGACACGATATCGCTTTTCGAGCCGGTCCACGGTTCCGCTCCGAAATACGCGGGAAAAAATAAAGTCAACCCGACGGCATCGATCCTTTCTGCGGTGCTGATGCTTCGTCACATCGGCGAGACAGACGCCGCTGATCGTTTGGAAGCTGCGGTGCGCAAGGTGCTTAAGGAAGGTAAATATGTGACTTATGACCTTAAGCAGGACCGCAATGATCCGACCGCTGTCGGAACCCAGGAAATGGCTGAGGCAATTTGCAAAAGCTTATAAGAAAAAGACTGAAGACCGAAGACTAGATAAATTTAGTTTTTGGTCTTTTGTCTTTAGTTGATGGATTTTATGAAGGCTCATCAATTAACATGCGTTGTCGAAGACTGGGGGCTGGTCGATTACCAGGACGCCTACGCGCGTCAGAAGGCGCTTGTTAACCGCGTCATAGCCGGAGATAGTCCGCATTTGGTGTTATGCGAGCATCCAGCCGTCCTGACGGTGGGAAGGATGACCAAGCCGGACAGCATTCTGTGGCCGGCCGAAAATATAACCGCCGCCGGAGTGAGTGTTTTGCCGATTGACCGCGGCGGAGACATCACTCTTCATGCGCCGGGGCAGCTTGTTGTGTATCCGATATTTAATTTGAACGACCGGGGGCGCGACCTTAAGCTTTTTCTGGAAGGCTTGCAGCAGGTAGTGATTGATTTATTGAAAGAATTTGATATATTGGCTGGGGGCATTGAGGGCCAACGCGGCGTTTGGGCGGGAAAAGACAAGATCGCGTCCATCGGAATCGGCGTACGCAAGTGGGTGTCATATCACGGCATCGGTTTGAATGTCAATACGGACCTGGCGCTGTTTCGGATGATCCGCCCGTGCGGACTTGATGTTGCCATGACCTCAATCGCCAAGCTCAAAGGCTCTCCGGTTGACATGACTGTAGTTAAAGATAGTATGATCGGACATTTTTCCAATCGATTTAAATTAAATACGGTTTAAATATTATGAATGTCATAGTTCCCGAATTAGGCGAAGGCATCACCAAAGCCACCGTGGCCTGCTGGCACGGTAAGGCCGGTCAGCATGTCAATGCCGGCGATGATTTGGTTGAATTAGTCACGGATAAAGCGGTTTTTAATGTTCCGGCCGGTACAAGCGGAACCATTAAAGAGATTTTTGTTGCGGAAGGTAAAGAAGCTCCCATCGGCGCCACACTCGCGCTCATTGAATAACACATGTTGACTACTGCCATTGAACGACAGCCTCGCCGGATTTTACTCATGTACATCACACGAGTGTCCGGCCACCGCCAAGCGACCGTCGCAATTCAAAAATCATTGAAAAGCGTTTTGCCTGATGCCGAGATCATGAGCATCAACGGCTTTGAGTATACCTATCCGATTTTAGAGAAGCTTGTCAACCGCACGTACATGAGTGTCATCAAACGCGCCCCGAAGATTTGGGACAAGATGTACGATAACCCCAAGCTGGTCAAGCGTTCCAAACTCATCAAAGAATTTCTTCACAAAAAAAGCCATAAAAAACTCCAGCGTCTTTTCGAAACGTTCAAACCGGATACTGTCATCTGCACTCAGGCGTTTCCCTGCGGCATGGTGGCGCATTATAAAACGACTCATCAGCATTCGTTTAATTTGCTTGGCGTCTTGACGGATTTTGCCCCGCACGCCTATTGGTTGAACGATGGTGTCGACTATTATATTGTGCCTTCGGACGACGCCAAGAAACGCTTCATGGAGCACGGCATTTCTTCTCAGGCGATCAAGGTCTTCGGTATTCCCGTCCGCATGAAGTTTGCCGATAAGCCGACCAAACAGAAAGCCGCCCAGTCGCTGGGTCTTGATCCGCAGGTGCCGACCGTCTTGATCATGGGCGGAGGACAGGGTCTCGGCCCCATCAAGAAAGTCGTCGAATCTCTTTTAAAACTTTCCCAACCGGTGCAGCTCGCGGTCATTGCCGGGGTCAATACCAAACTTCTCGACTGGCTTAAGAAAACAAAAGAAAAAACGCACAAAAAGATTTTAATTTACGACTATGCCAGCAACGTCGATGAACTGATGGATGCGTCAACCCTTATCATCACCAAACCCGGCGGCATGACGACTTCAGAATCGTTGGCCAAGGGTCTGCCCATGATCATCGTCAACCCGATCCCCGGGCAGGAAATGCACAATACCGATTTCCTTATCAAGAAGGGGATTGCCCTGAGAGTGGATGACGTCGAAGACATCGCCCGAGAGGTTGAAGCGCTTCTGGGTTCCCCGCAGCGCCTGTCGGCCATGAGCAAAGCGGCCTACGAGCATGGAAAGCCCTATGCGGCCCGTGACATTGCCGATCTGGTGGTTTCTCTACGTCCCAAATCCATGGCTTTGGTCGGCTCCTAAACCTTTGGGTGAAGATCATGTTTAGGTTTCTTCTCTATAAAATAGGGCAATTCATTGTTAATGTCCTTCCCTTGAAAGTGGCCTACGCTTTCGGACAATTCCTCTCTGACCTCCAGTATTCCGTCTCCATCGTCGACCGCCGCAATGTCCGCGCCAACATAAAGAAAATACTCAACCGTGAAGAAGTGGATGAACGTCTGGTCCGTGATGTCTTTCGTAATTTCGGCCGTTATCTGGTTGATTTCTTCCGCATGGTCCGTTATGTGGATGACGATTTTGTGCGCACATACGTGAAAAGTCAGGGCGAGGAGCATCTTAAAGAGGCAATTGCGAAAGGAAAAGGAGTCATTCTTGTGACCGCCCATATGGGGAGTTGGGAGCTGGGAGCTATTATTGTCCGTAAGATGGGCTATCCGATTCTTGCCGTCGCGCTTCCTCACAAACATAAACCGGTCAATGATCTTTTTAACTCGCAGAGAGAGCAATGCGGAATGACGGTTGTCACACCGAATGTGGCGGTCCGTCGCTGTCTTGAGAAATTGAAAGCCAACGAATCGATTGCGCTTGTGGCGGACCGCGATTTCGGCCCGCACGGTCTGCTCATGGATTTTTTAGGCAGCAAGGCGCTCCTTCCCAAAGGTCCCGCGATCCTGTCGATCAAAACAGGCGCGGCCATCGTGACCACATTTTTTCTTCGCAATGATGACGGAACATTCAGTCTGAATTTTGATAAACCCGTCTATCCTAATTTTGTGGATGATCAGGCTATATCCGATGATGTTCTCAGAGAACACATCAATAAATACATCAGGATTGTGGAAGCCAAAATCCGTCAGTTTCCCGGACAATGGCTTATGTTCAGAAAATTCTGGGTCTCGGATCCTGCCGCTGTCGAAAGAAACGATCCGTCCACGGAGGGTGCCGACGCTGGATTTGAGGTGGGAAAAGGAAAGACCAGGCCATGAAGATCGCTATTCTGATCCCGTGTCATAATGAAGCGCAGGCTATCGGAACATTGGTGGAAAAGCTGCGGACGCGCATGCTGGATGTGGTGGTGGTGGACGACGGCTCTGGCGACGGCACGGGAGCCATTGCCGCCGGCAAGGGGGCGCACGTGATTACAATCCCTGAGCGCGGAGGCAAGGGCAATGCCATGCAGATAGGGTTTAAGTATGTCGTTGCGCAGGGATATGACGCG
>JAGNTT010000205.1 GCA_017987425.1 Candidatus Omnitrophota bacterium | reverse complement strand
TCGCCAACTTTTTCGGACATAAGGACATCACGGTCATTTTGTATTTGTTCCATTCCAAGACCGGCGAACTCGGAATTTCTTCCTCCCAAAAAGGCCAGCTTCAGGTCAACATCAAATCCAAGAACGGCGACATCTTCGACCGTTATGTCGTTAAAACTCTTCAGCCCCTTATGATCGAAGATACTAAAAAGGATTTTCGTTTTGATATCGATCAGGATAAACAAGAGGATGTCCGGCAGATCAGGTCGCTCATCAGCGGACCTCTTTTGATTGGACAGAAGGCCTTGGGGATACTGCGCGTGGAAAGTTCCCAGCCGGATCATTTTGCCCAGGAAGATTTGCGGTTTCTGGGCACGATCACCGACCTGGCGAGTGTGGCCATCGAAAACGCACAGCTGTATGAAAGCATTGAGGACCTGGCCATACGCGACAGTTTGACGGGACTGTACCTGCGAAGGCACATGCTCGCCCGTCTCGACGAGGAATTGAAGCGCGGAATGCGAAGCCATAAAACGCTTTCTTTTCTTATGATCGACCTGGATTATTTCAAGAAATATAATGATGAGTTCGGCCATGTGGCGGGAGACATCGTGCTCAAGACCGTCGGGAAGATGCTGAATGATAGTTTCAGCCGTCCTGGCAACCTGGTCTGCCGTTACGGAGGGGAAGAGTTCTGTGTCATCCTTCCGGATTGCACTAAAGATAAAGCCAAACAAATGGCCAGTGACTTTAGAACAAAGCTGGAGAGTGAGAAGATTGTTTTGCGCCGACAGGAAACCTCGGTCACTGTTTCAATCGGGGTTGCCAGTTTTCCCAAAGACGCGCAGATGAAAGAGGAACTTATTTTTAAGGCGGATCATGCGTTGTACCGCGCCAAAGAGCAGGGGCGTAACCGCGTATGTATAGCTTAGAGACGAAGAACATGAGACGTAAGACTAAGGACGATAGAAGTTCATCGACCATGTGCCATCAACCATCGACTTACGTCCTTCGTCCAACGTCCATCCTTACCTGAGGTTTTTCCTGATGTTTATTATTATGGTCATCATCGCGGTCGCATTCGTCGTCGCTGTTTCCTATCTGGCGAAGGTCGTCGTTATGCAGCAGGAGCAGAAGGCCGATGAGGATGTCATGCGCGCCAAGGATGTCTATCAGCGCATCATCGAGCAGAAAAGCCGCGCCATCGCAGAGAAGTTAAGTCTGGAAAAAGAAGCGGCCCAGATTTTCACGCTGTATGAAATGACCAAGGACATCAACAGGAATTTCGATGAGACAGAAGCGTTCAATATCTTTAGGCGCAAGGTCGCCGAGAATGTGCCAAGCGCCGAATGTCAGTTGATGGATGTCTCTTTGGAAAAGCTCAAAGAGACGCGCGCGGACAAGGAGTATTCGATATTTCCGTTAAAAAGCAAAGAAAGTAAAATGGGGTATCTCCTCTACAAAGGGGTTACTCCGGAGCATAAAGAAAAATTTCTTATTTTATGTCACCAGTTTGCGCTCGCTCTGCGCCGCATTAAACTTTACAGGGATATCGAACGCCTGGCCATTACCGATAGTCTGACGGAGGTCCACACACGCCGGTATTTGATGGACCGGTTTGGAGAAGAAATTGAACGCGCGACAATGCGCAAAAGACAGCTTTCGCTCGTCATGATCGATGTCGATCACTTTAAAGGTTTCAACGACCAGTACGGACATTTGACGGGAGACCGGATTCTCAAACGAATGGGGCAGATCATTAAGGAAAATATCCGCGAAATCGATATTGCCGGCCGTTACGGTGGCGAAGAGTTCAGTGTTGTCCTGCCGGAAACCGATCTGGGCGGTGCAGTCTTGGCCGCGGAACGTATCCGATTGGCCACCGAAAATGCCGTCATCCAGGCGTATGATCAAACGGTGAAAGTTACGGTCAGCCTTGGGGTTGCCACATTTCCCGAAGGCGGGGAGACTATGGATGAAATGATCGATAATGCGGATTGGGCGCTCTACCGGGCGAAATCCCTGGGCCGCAATCGCACGATGGCTTTCGGCAAGCAGAAAAAAGGCTAAAAAATGCCGTTTTTCGGGCCGTTTTTCTGGCATTTCAGCCCTTCTTGCCCGCCGATGCCCCGGCTTTAAAATCATTGAATCCCGCCGTCATTTCATGTAGAATGTGGCAATTTCTTGAATGGTATTCCACCGTGTTTAGCTCCTTAAATTTCAATCGTTTAATGAAATTACGTTCTGATGCGTCAAGCCGATTTTTTGAAGTTTCGGCCGGCGACAGCCCGATTAGGAATCGTTTAAAACTTTTTAATACTTTTATTTATTAATATTGTTAATTCCCTATAATGGAAATGGATTTGAAAGATGGCTAAATATGTTTTGGGCGTGGACGTCGGAGGGACCAATATCAAGATTGGATTGGTCTCGCCGAAGCTGAAGGTTGTTGATCGAACCGGATTTGCCACAAAGAGTTTTGCCTCAGATAAAAAGAAACTGATCCGCGAGATTGCCGGCCATATCGAAACGCTGGTCGACAAAAACGGATTGACCAAAAAAGATATCAAAGGCATTGGCATCGGTTTGCCGGGCCTCGTGGACACTCCCGGCGGAGTTGTCCGGTTCCTTCCCAACATTTCCGGCTGGCGTAATGTTCCGTTAAAAGCACAGCTGGAAAAACGTTTGAACATTTCCGTATTCCTTGAGAATGATGTTAATCTGATCACTCTTGGAGAATGGCGCTACGGCGCGGGGCGCGATGCAAAAAATATGATTTGCATGACGCTGGGCACGGGAGTGGGAAGCGGTCTCATTCTCGACGGACATTTATATCGCGGCCCCGGTTTTGCCGCCGGTGAACTGGGACATATGCCGCTCAATGAACAAGGGCCTTCCTGCGGATGCGGCGGCTACGGCTGTCTTGAGACATATGTCGGCAACAAACGTCTGGCGGCGCGCGCGGAAAAAATGACTGGGCGCAAGAATGTGACGCTCGAAGAAATGAACAAGCTGGCCAAGCAAGGAAATAAAAAAGCCGTTAAATTCTGGGAAGAGGCAGCGACGCACATCGGAAATAATTTGGTCGGTGTCGTTAATTTGTTAAACCCGCAAAGAATCG
>JAGNTT010000204.1 GCA_017987425.1 Candidatus Omnitrophota bacterium | reverse complement strand
GTTTGTAATGATGGAATACGTCGGCTTGAAATACAAAAATGTTCCGTCGCTTTCATCGGCTTCGGCGACAAAATATTTACCCGTTCCCAGATTGGCATTATAGGCCGTGGCGCTGTTGATGATGCCCCCGACGGCGGTTGTCGGCTGAAGCCCGGCCTGGAGAAGGACGTGCGAAATCATCGAAGTGGTCGTTGTTTTGCCGTGGGCGCCGGCGACCGTAATACCCGTCTCTTGATTGACGAGTTCGGCTAAAAGTTCGGCGCGTTTGAGAACCGGAATCTGCGTACTCACGGCGCCGATCATTTCCGGATTGGTCACGCGGATCGCCGACGAATATACAATGCAATCGGCGCCCTGGATATTTTCGACGTGATGTCCGATGGAAATTTTGGCGCCTTTTTTCTTGAGGAAATTGGTAAGGTCTGTTTCTTTGACGTCGGAGCCGCTGACACGGTGCCCCTTGTCCAGTAAAAGTGAGGCCAGGGCCGCCATGCCGATGCCGCCGATTCCAATGAGATGATAATTTTTGCTCATGTTTCGTTGTTATCCATTATTTAATTTGTTCCAGATAATTCAACCACGCCCTGTTGAGATCGTCGAGATTCCGGAACCGGACATAGACGGTCTTAAGAGCCTCCGTAAAACTTTTTCCGTCCCTGAGTGAACGGCAAAGACGCACGAAATTAAATTCGCCAAGCTCACTGATCATGTAATAGACGATGCTTGCGGATTCTGCATAGTACAATTCCAGAGTTTGAGGAGGAGAATCGCTATATAATCGCATATCCGTAAGGTCGGTTAAAGCAATAAATTCATCATTTTTATATGCGGTCTTGACGACCGAGTGGGCGCCGAAACGCTTGGCCTTCTCCTGGTACATCGCCACACCTTCTTCAAACCACAGCGGCACATCCGCTTCCAATCCGACGAATTCACGGAAAATAATATGGCCCATTTCGTGCGGCAGAGTCGAGTCGAAGAAGCCGTGCGCCGACGGAAAAGTACGTATCGTCTTTTGGGAAGCCAGCGCTGAACCGTGGGACCACTGCTGCTGGTCGCCGTTCACCGTATAATCATTGGCGTCCTGATAAATAAAAATTTTTGCCCGTTTATCCGAAACCCAGTTTTCTTCGCGATTAAAACCGAGGCCCTTGGCAATGGCCCTGTAATGATCCTCGGCGGCGGACTCGACAGTCTTGATGAAATCCATGGGAATCGATCTGTAATAAATCAAGAAGTGCGCTGACTTGTATTCATTCCACTTTTGCTCTGCCGATACATTGAGCGCCGGAATAAGCATCAGAAGAAATATAAAAATTCTATAAAACAGTTTCATGACTTTAATGACACAATGGTTTGGACAAGTTTCTCCGTCGGGTTCTCAATAACTGCACCCTTGAGTCTTTGACGCACAATTGCCGGCGTCAGATTCCAGCATTGCAAGGCCCGCACCGCATCAACAAGCATCTTGGCGGTCATCCCCTTCTGTTCGATCACAACCGCAACCCCTGCTTTTTCAAGAACACGTGCGTTGGCCGCCTGATGGCTGTGCGCGAACGGATAGGGAATCAGCACGGACGGAAGACCGAATGAAGCCAGTTCGCTGACGGTGGCCGCACCCGCGCGCCCGATCACAATGTCCGCAACCGCATAAGCCTGCTGGATATTATTCAAGAACGAACAGACATGATAAGGAATGTTCACCTCTGAATATTTCCGCAAGTACACTTGTTCATCGGATTTTCCTGTCATGTGAATGACTTGAAAATTTCCCAGGGACGGAATCGCTTCAAAAAATATTTCATTGAGATGATGACTTCCCTGACTCCCTCCCAATACAAGAATAGTCGGACGATCATTGCTGAACCCGAACGATTGCAAAATATCCAACTTCGATTCTTTCGGAGGCTGACTATTGCACGGACACCCGGTCCATACAACATTGCGCCCGGAAAATGACGCGCGCGTCTCATCGAAGGAAACGGCGATCTTTTTAACAAATCTTGCGGAAAGCTTGTTGGCTTTACCGGGGATTACATTCTGCTCATGAAGCATCGATGGAATTTTGGCACGGCTTGCGGCAAATAAAACCGGAAATGAGCTGTAACTTCCGAAACCCACCACCATGTCCGGTTTCCATGTGTCAAGAAACTCGCGGCTTTGCGCGATGGCCTTGGTCATGAGACTCCAGAAACGGAAGAACGCTTTGATGCTGAATCCCTCCGCGTTCAAAATGAGATACGGAAAACCCGCAGTTTTCAAACGCTCTTCGACGGAGAAAAGCGCGCCGATGAAAAAGACCTCATGGCCTTCCTTCTTCAATTGTTCGGCGGTCTTGAGAGCCGGAAAAATATGACCGCCGCTGCCTCCTGTTGCCAGTGCTATTTTCATGGAGCCGCTACAAGTCTTGGATACGCGATATATTTAAAAGCAACCCGACCGCTGCCATGTGAAAGATAAGCGCCGAGCCGCCGTAACTGATAAACGGCAGAGGCAGACCTTTCGTCGGCAAAGCCCCCATACTGACGCCTATGTTAACGACTGACTGCAGACCGAACATGATCAGAATTCCGACACACATGTAATATCCGAACGAATCGGTGGTGCGGATCGCGATCCTTGTTCCCTGCCACAATAAGAAGCCGAAGAGAAAGATAATAAACAGCGTGCCGCGCAGACCGAATTCTTCCCCGATGATCGAATAAATAAAGTCCGTGTGGGCGGCAGGAAGGTAAAAAAGCTTTTGCTGGCTATGGCCCAAACCAACCCCCCACCATCCACCCGACCCAAGCGCGATCTGCGACTGCGTCAGCTGAAAACCGATGCCCTGCGCGTCCTGCCACGGATCAAGAAAAGCCATGATGCGCGCCATGCGGTATGATGCACTGGTAACCAAATAGATGACGACGGGCACAGCGGCAAGCGCGATCAACCCCAGATGGGACATCTTTGCGCCGGCGACAAACATCATCCCCAGAACAACAATGGCGATCTCAACCGTAGTCCCCAGATCGGGCTGTTTGACGACGAGCGCGCAGACAAGCCCCATCATGAGCATGAGTGGAACAAACCCCTGTTTGAAATCGGTGATGAGTTTCTGTT
>JAGNTT010000203.1 GCA_017987425.1 Candidatus Omnitrophota bacterium | reverse complement strand
CTGGCCGTTGATGGTCAGAAGGCCGTGGTGGATCCAGTACTTGGCGAATGTTTTTCCGGTCAATCCCTCGGACTGCGCGAGCTCATTTTCATGATGCGGGAAAATAAGATCGCGGCCGCCGGCGTGGATGTCGAGCGTCTGGGTCTTCAAATGTTTCATGCTCATGCAGGAGCATTCAATGTGCCACCCTGGTCGTCCCCCGCCCCACGGACTGTCCCAGACCGGTTCGTTGTCCTTGGATTTTTTCCAAAGAGCAAAATCGAGCGGGTCTTTTTTCTTATCGCCTTTTTCGATGCGCACAGCCTCCAGCATCTTGTCGATGCTCTGGCCCGAAAGCTTGCCGTAACCGGGAAACTGACGAACATTAAAGTACACATCACCGTCAACGGCATAGGCCATGCCCTTGTCGATCAGTCCCTGAATATGCGCAATCATCTCGGGAATATTTTCGGTGGCTTTGGGTTCAACATCGCCGGGAGCGACGCCCAAAACCTTCAAGTCTTCGTAATATTTGGCGATCTGTTCTTCGGAAACTTCTTTGCTGGTTTTTCCCGACTCGACGGCTTTGTTGATGATCTTGTCATCCACGTCTGTGATGTTGCGGACAAAGGTGACGTCGAATCCGCGGAATTTGAGGTAGCGGCGGATCACATCGAAAATATACAGACTGCGCGCGTGGCCGATGTGGCACTGGTCGTAGACCGTCACACCGCAGGTATACATCTTGACCGTCTTATCGTTTAAAGGAATGAATTCTTCTTTTTGGCGGGTCAGTGAATTAAAAATGCGAATAGTCATACAATTATTAATAAAGCTAGGGAGATGGATAGAAATTAGGAAATTAAGAAATTGGCCGGTATTAGAAGCATTTCTATTTCATTCTTTAATTTCTTAACATCACTCTAACTTTTTCTCCTTAAAAATCCCTGCGATGGGTCTTCTCAATTTCTATGAATCTCTGCCAATTTCTACTCATTTCTTAAACTATATTCCCGATCCTTTGTCCATGTCGCCTATCTTGTCTTCCAGCATTTTGATGCGCTTAAGCAGCTTGGCCATGTTCGCCATAATCGGATCAGAAATATGAACGTGTTCCATACTGATGTCGATCTTCTTACCGTCCTGCTTGGTGATATGCCCCGGCACACCGACGACTGTTGAATTCGGCGGAACATTCCGGATGACTACCGCATTCGCGCCGATATAGGCGTTGTTGCCGACGGTGATATTGCCCAAGACTTTCGCGCCGGTGCCGATCACCACATTATCATTGATGGTCGGATGGCGCTTGCCTGTTTCTTTACCGGTCCCGCCCAATGTCACCCCCTGAAAAAGCGTGACATTGTTGCCGATGACGGCCGTCTCACCGATGACGACCCCGGTCCCGTGATCAATAAAAAGCCCTTTGCCGATCGTTGCCCCGGGATGGATCTCGATGGCGGTCAAAAATTTGGCAAACTGCGAGACAGCCCGCGGAAAAAACGGCAGTTTCCATTGCCAAAGCTTGTGCGAAATGCGGTACATCACAATAGCGTGCAGGCCGGAATACAAAAGAATGATCTCAAGGCTGTTTTTGGCAGCCGGATCGCGGTCTTTCACAGCCTTGATCTCATCGGAAAAAAAGATGAAGATCGAAAGCGCGATGATGACGATAAGCAGTAAAAAATTCATGTGTTATTTTCCCATTGATTTCTTTGTGATCAACACGGAGGCGTAAGACGCGATGCCTTCTCTATTACCGACAAATCCCATGCCTTCGTTGGTCGTGGCTTTGATGTTGACGGCATCTTCGCTCAAGCCGATTTGGGCGGCGATATGCGCTCGCATCTTTGGTTTATACTCTTTCAAATGAGGTTCTTCGGCCAGGATCACGACATCCACGTTAACGGCCTCGTAACCGGCTTCAGCCACAAAACCGCAGACTTTCTTCAAAAGCAGTGAGCTCGAAATATTCTTGAAATTGGGATCACCCGGAGGAAAGTGTTCGCCGATATCCCCCTTACCCGCGGCGCCTAATAGCGCGTCGCAAATTGCATGAAGCACGACATCCGCGTCCGAATGCCCATCGAGGCCGCGGTCATGTTTGACCTCGATCCCGCCTAACATCAGCTTGCGTCCCGGCGCAAACCGGTGCACATCATATCCGATACCTGTACGATAATTCATTTAATCAAAATCCTGCAGGGACGCACGGCCTTGCGGCCCTACGTCATCAATATTTTCGCCAATAACAGATCTTCAGCTGTTGTAATTTTAATGTTCTTGTAATCACCCGGAATAATCTTCACCCGGCCGCCCATTTTTTCGACCAGCATGGCGTCATCGGTCGGGTCACAGCAGGCCTTCACCTGATGGGCTTTATCCAGCACGTTCCGGCGGAAAGTCTGGGGCGTCTGGACCTCCCATAGCGTATTGCGCAGGAGCGTTTCTGTCACGAACAAATTTTTGGGATCAGCCTTCTTGATCGTGGCCTTCACCGGCACCGCCGCAATCGCGGCTTCCTGTGTTTTCATGGCCGCCACCGAGTCGCTGATCATCTTTTGAGTGATCAAAGGCCGCGCCGCGTCATGAACAATCACGACCTCAGTGTTTTTATCCACACAGCGCAGACCGCATCCGACCGAATCCGACCGCGTTTCACCGCCCGGCGTGACTGCGGCAACTTTTTTAAAATGTCCTTTAGCGATAATACGGCGGAACGAACCCAGATGGTCCGGATGACCGACGACAATCACGCCCGTAATCAGCTTGGACGTTTCAAACGCCTTGAGCGAATACCAGACGAGCGGTTTGCCTTTTAAAAGAACAAGCGCTTTGGGTTTGGCGGCTTTGAGCCGCGTTCCCGAACCCGCCGCAACTAGAACAACCTGGACTTTCATCTTTAATGTTCCGCCAGCTTTGCGAAGATCATTCTTCCCGCCTGCGTCTGCAGGACAGAGGTGACATAGACTTTTGACAACTGACCGATATGTTTTTTGCCTTCTCCGACAACCACCATTGTGCCGTCCTCAAGACACCCCACGGCCTGATTTTGCTCTTTGCCTTCTTTTAGCAGACGGATCTCAAGTTCCTCACCGGGAAACACCACGGCTTTGACGGCGTTGACG
>JAGNTT010000202.1 GCA_017987425.1 Candidatus Omnitrophota bacterium | reverse complement strand
GCACTATAGCAGTGATGATCGATGAAATGAACAAATTCTTTAACATCTGCACCAAGGTCTATCAGCAGGGATTTGAACGATAAAGGATCGCCGATGGCGCAAAAAGCGACGACCGGTCCAACGATTCGATCGAGACCTGCCGATGCATCGGTATAAACATTTGTTAACGACTTAGGCTTGTGAACAGTTTCCACAATCGGCGTTCCGGGACACAGGAGCGCGAGTTGTTTTTTCAATTCGCTGATGTCCGCGCGGTCGGTCTTCGTGAGCACCAGGACATCGGCACGATTCAAAGATGACAGCGGTTCGCGCAGAATTCCCGCCGGCAAAAGGCATCCGTTCCCGAAAGGCCTTGCCGCATCAATAAGAACAATGTCCAGATCTCTCTCCAGTTTCCAGTGTTGAAATCCGTCATCGAGAATAAAAACATCCGGATGAAAACGCTTGATCGCGTCCAATCCCCCTTCAAAACGATTGGGATTGACGACAACAGGAACATCTTTTAAAAAGTCTTTAAGCATTTCGGCTTCATCACTCAGGCCTTTTTCAGCACCGTAACCGCGCGTCAGAACGACCGGTTTAATTTTTCGCCCGCGCAGCATCCGGACCAGTTCGATCACCATCGGCGTTTTTCCAACTCCGCCCATCGTCAGATTTCCGACACTGATCACGGGAACATCAAGTTTCCGCCGCGTAAAAATACCAGACTTATAACATTCAAGAACAACTCTGACCGCCAGTCCGTACAGAACCGACAGCACCGCAAGCGGAATTGTCACAAGCAAGGCCGCCAAATCCCGGCGTTCACCTCTCATGACTGAATAAAGAAATCTCCTCATAAAGCTCCCTTTAACGCCCGCCCGATCAGTTCGACGCCGCGCTGTGTTGCTCCCCGACGCCGCTCAATGACCTGTCTCGCTTTTTTTCCAAGCTCTACCATTCGTCCCGGATCATCCAGAAGAACGCAAACCGCCGACTCAAATTCATGGGCATTCTGCACTTGAACGATGGCACTTTCTTCTTTGAACGCCGCCGCGACGTCGCGAAAATTCTGCATATGCGGTCCCACAATGATCGGTTTCGAAAAATAAGCTGGTTCAATGATATTGTGTCCGCCCTGCACGGTCAGACTTTTCCCGACGAACACAAGCGTTGCCATATCATAAAAAGCACGCAGATGACCGATCGTATCCAGTATGACCACCTCATCTTGATAGCGCATGCCGGAAATCATTTTAGAAAAACGAAACGCATCCAGGCCGCGCGACTCAATGATCTTTTCAATTTCCCCCGCGCGTTCGATATGCCTGGGCGCGATCACCAGCCTCATCGCAGGATATTTATCTTTGATCTTTTGAAACGCGCCGAGTACGATTTCTTCTTCGCCGGGATGCGTGCTGCCGGCAATAAAGAACTTCGTGTCCTTCTTAAAACCGAAATGTTCAACGCCGAATGAACCGTTCATCGGCACATCATCAAACTTAACATTGCCTATATTCTTCACACGGTCTTTGGGCGCGCCAACGGCGATGATGCGTTCAATATCCCTGTCGCTCTGCATGCAAAAGACCGTCACATATCCCAGATACTTTTTGAGAAACCAACGGATTTTAAGATACCTTCCATACGAATTATCGGAAATCCGACCGTTGACGAGCACAATCGGAACACCATTGCGGTTCAAACATGTGAACAGATTGGGCCAGAGTTCGGTCTCGGCAACCACGTAAACTTTTGGATTGATCAAACGGACAAACGCATGGACAACCATTCCAAAATCAAGCGGCGACCACACGACAACAGCCGAATATCCCAGTTTTTCAACCGCAAGCTTGTGGCCGGTTTTCGTCGATACGGTCAAAACGATCTGGTAATCGGGATGAGACTCTTTTAACGCCTCGATAAGGCCGGCAATGGCATTGACCTCGCCGACGCTTACCGCGTGCAGCCAGATGTTCGGGCGGCCACGCACTTTATCCTTTATCGCTTTGGAAATGAACCCGAACCGCTGCCCGAAGCCGCCGTGCCATTTGCCTTTTATAATCAGCACCGGCAGATAACAAAGAACATAGACAAATAAAAGCAAATCATAAACGATCAGCATTAGGCCCTCGGGTGCGCCTGGTCGTAAACATTCTTCAATTTTTCGGTCGTCAAATGCGTATAAATCTGGGTTGTCGAAAGGTTCATGTGCCCAAGAAGTTCCTGCACCGACCTTAGATCCGCGCCACGGTCCAGAAGGTGCGTCGCGAACGAATGGCGCAGCGCATGCGGTGACACTTTCTTGAGCATTCCCGTACGCAGGAGATGTTTGTTGATGATATTCCTGATGCTGCGGGTGGTCAGCCGCTGACCGCTTTTATTCAAAAACAAAGCCTGGGATTTACCGGGACGCACCGCAGTGTATTCACGGATCGCTTCGATCGCCTTTTCTCCGATAGGAACCAGCCGCTCTTTCTTCCCTTTTCCCAAAACACGGGCCACATTGCCGATCATGTCGACGGAATTATCGTTAAGCCCCACAAGCTCGCTCACGCGGATACCCGTACTGTAAAGCGTTTCGAAAATTGCCTTGTCGCGCAACTCGGAAACCTTGTCCGTCTTGGGTGCCTCGATGAGCCTGACCGTTTCTTCCTCGGAGAGGAAATTAGGAAGCTTTTTGTCCAGTTTTGGAGTAATCAGCAAAGTCGCTGGATTCTTTTCGACAATCCCCTCGCGGTGCAAGAATTTAAAAAAACTGCGTATGCAGGAAAGTTTGCGCGCCACTGAACGAGGTTTTAGATTCTTTCCGCGGATATGAGCGACATAACGGCGCAAAACAGGATAATCCACATCTTTGAACTGGATATCATTTAGAAAATCAAAAAACTCATCCAGATCTATTCTGTAATTGACGATCGTATGATCGGAATAGTTTTTCTCGACTTCGAGATAAGTCAGAAATTTTGGGATGGGATGGCTCATTCGAGTACACAAGAGCACATGACACACGAACACATGAGGAACACAAGTCGCGCTTGTGATCTTTTGTGCTCAAGTGATCCTGTGATCTTGTGCTCCAATCTATTCCGCCTTTGTTGCTTCCGGCAACTTATTTGTAATGTACCGGCATTTGGGA
>JAGNTT010000201.1 GCA_017987425.1 Candidatus Omnitrophota bacterium | reverse complement strand
ATCCGTCGACGGGAACGCATCCGTATGGCCCAAGACCTTTAGCGCCATGTAATCCGCGGTCCACGGTCCGATCCCCTTGATCTTAAGCAGCCGTCCGCGAAAATCATCGACGTTCTGCGTGCTCTCGAGCGAAATATCGCCGTTAAGTACGGCGCCGGCGAAATTCCTCAATGTTTCTTTGCGCTTGCCCGTTGTCTTGATCATGACCAGATCACTTTGCATGATCTTCTTAGGGCCTGGAAAGAATTTAATCTTCTCTCCCCCAAAAACAAAATCCGATTCTTCACCGTAATGTTCGATGAGATCGGCAACGAGACGTGTCGCCTGTTTCACACTGATCAACTGTCCCAAAATAGTTCCGATCGCGACCTCAAAAGGGTCCCATCCCGTCGGGATACGTACGCCGGGATACTTCTTGAAGAGTCCGGACAGTCCTGCATCCGCCTCAAAAGCGTTGGCGATCAGAAGCGGATCGGAATCAAGGTCAAAAAGACGCCGGACACGCGAAATGATGGCGTGAATAGCGCTGACATGAGGAAAATCGATCTCAAGTTTGAGGGCGCATGCCTTCGGATCATCCGAGATCACAACGTGCCCCGCATGACCGTTCATGCGGATGATGCGGATCATCCTCCCGGGTTCAAATCTCTCCAGATTACCGACGCTGTGCGATCTATAAAAGCCAAGCAGACGTTCAAAGTCATACGGAGGACGATACGGCAGAGAAACGACAAGAGGCCCCGAAGGAGTTGTTTTTTTCCGCCTCAACTCGGACGGCTTACGGCTGAATCGGATTTTAAATGAGTCATTGAACCGGCGGATGGAACCAAACCCGGAGGCATAGGCAATTTCGGTGATGGGAAGGTTTGTTTCAACAATCAATTTGCGGGATAAATTAAGTCTGTGTTCGAAGGCGATCTGCTTGGGGGTTTTGCCGATTTCATCGGTGAAAAGTCTGCGCAGATGCCTCGCCCCGACGCCGAATGTTTCAGCAAAACTGTCTTCGTTGAGATCGAGGACTTCGCTACTGTGAATTTTTTTAAGCGCGCGCTGGACGACCGCGGATTTACCGGTCCATGCCGGAGATTGCGGAGCCACTTCCGGACGGCAGCGCAGGCACGGCCTGTAACCGGCCTTCTCCGCCGCATACGCTGTGGCAAAGAACTCCACATTTTTTCGCAAAGGTTTGGCCGGACAGATCGGTCGGCAGTAAATTCCCGTGGTCTTGACTCCCACAAAAAATTTCCCGTCGAAACGGTTGTCGCGCGCCAGCATGGCCTGATAGAAAACATCTTCCTTATTCATGGCGGCATCTTAACATAGCCGTCCATCCATGAATAGCCATATTCGGACATGACCGCCTGAACATAATCAGGCCCTTTATCAAATCACGTTAACTCGCATAATTTTCGGCCAACTGGGCAGGATTTAACTATAGCTTGTCGGTGGCGGGCGGGAAATGTTCGGTGTGCGATTGGCCGTCCAAACCCTTATAAACAACCCGACGGCCGTTCAAATAAGCAGTGTACATAGAAACACCTGCGTTCATGATTTCACTTATGAATGAAGGGTAGTCGATTTCCCCGCGCTGGCTCCTCTTGACCGCCTGGGCGACGGCCTCAGCATCAAAGCGTTCATGGACAGGCGGAAGTTCATTAAGCCCGAAGCCCACATGCAACGAACTGTCGTACACGTCGTAATACGTCACACGTTTCCCGACCAGATCGATGTCATAAGAATCAACGTCCGCCTCCAGCAATCGCTTCACCAATTCAGGAAAGGTGATCTTCGACTCTGCGGATAAACCCTGACAGATAAGAATGGTTGTATAATTCATAGGTGTTAATTATATCCGATCAAAGAATATTCGCAAACAGACGCGCCAGAGAATTGCGCATACGGACCGGAAGCGAAATCCCCTTCAGGTCGGTAACTGTAACTTCCCGGCATTCCTTAAGATCGAGCTCAATCTGGGCGTCGATACTTTTTGCCGTCGGTTCATCATAGAAGATCGCGTTGACCTCATAATTGAGTTTCAGACTGCGGATGTCGAAATTGGTAGTCCCCACCGAGCAGATCTTGCCGTCGATAGAGATCATTTTCGCGTGCATGAATCCTTTCTTGTACTGAAAAATCCGTACGCCCGCGCGCAGGAGTTCATCGAAATACGAAAATGCCGCGCAGTACGGAAGCGGATTATCCGGCACTCCGGTCATTAGCACCGTCACCTTAAGCCCGCGCATCGCCGCCGTTTTAAGTGCGACAAGCAGGCTCGCTTCAGGAATGAAATACGGAGAAACGATGGTAATCGAGGTCTGGGCCATCGTGATCATCGTAAAATACATATGCAGGAGCGAGGGCCACGGCGTGTCGTAGCCTGACGTCGGAATCTGCACGGGAAGCGCGCCTTCGCCATTGGCACTTTCCTCAATGCCGGAATAATATTTGGGATCAAAACAAACCTCATCATTGGCGGTGTTGTACCAGTCGATCGAAAAAATCGCCTGCAGAAGATTAACCGCGCCGCCTTCAAGCCTCAAATGCGTATCCCGCCATGCCTTGAATCTGGGGCTGCCGTCGATATATTCCTGCCCCACGTTCATGCCGCCCGTGTAACCCACTTTTCCATCGATAACCACGATCTTGCGGTGATTGCGGTAATTGATCGTATGGAATTTAAACGGAGCAAGGTAATTAAAGAACGGATACACCTTGATCCCGGCCTTGCGTAATTGCGAGCGATAGGAGTTGGTCATGGTAAAAAAACACCCCGAAAAATCATAAAGAATACGAACCTCGACGCCTTCCTTGGCTTTCTTAATGAGCGCTTCTCGAATTCTGACCGCCAGCGGGTCTTTTTCTGCACACCAGATGAAATATTCCATGTGGATGAACTTTTGTGCGGCCGCGATGTCGGCCAAGAGCGCATCAAACTTCGATTGTCCGTCATGAAAGATCTTCACCCGGTTATTGGAAGTAATGAGCGATTTGGAATTCCGGTAGAGCAGGGTCATGAGGTCGTCTTTGTACGTCTGCTGGCGGTTCTTGACCGAGGCTATGATCTGCTGTTGAACCTCATCCAGCGGCTTAAAAAGCGCGACGAGATTTTTGGCGATATTCTGCGGAAGTTTTTTTTC
>JAGNTT010000200.1 GCA_017987425.1 Candidatus Omnitrophota bacterium | reverse complement strand
AACCGTGACTCATAAGGCCCTGCCAGATGCTGACAACAGGCAGGTAAATCGCCAAGAGCGTAATAACCACAATAGCACCCACCACAATGATGAGCATCGGCTCGAGGATCGTGAGAAAACGGTTCAGATGATAGTCCACTTCCTCATCAAAATGTTTCGTGAGCTTCTCCAGAATCTGAACGAGCATACCGCTTGACTCTCCGACGCCCACCATTTCGGTCAGCATGACCGGAAATCCCTTCACATTGCAGAAAGCGTCGTACAGCGAACTGCCCTGTTCAATCTGATGCTTGATCTCGTCGAGATCCGCGATGATCTTCCTGTTCCCGGCGGTGGAACTGGCCACCTGCAGGCTCTCGATGATCGGAACACCCGCCACCAGCAATATGCTTAACGACCTCACCACCTGGCTGAGCGAAAAAATAAACAGGATGTTGCCGAAATAGGGAATCTTCAACATCCATTTATCAATATGATAACTGAGCTTATCGCTGTTCTTGATCATCTTGTAGGCTACGAAAGCCAGAATCAGAAACACAAAGAACCCGGCGATAAATATGGGCGAGCGGATCATATCGGAAATGCCGATGATGACCTTGGTGATCCACGGAAGCTCGACTCTGAGCTTGATCAGAACTTTTTGAAACGTGGGTACCACGAACGCGAACATCCCGACGACGACCAGGAGAGAAAAAACAATAACGATGGTCGGATAAAGCGTAGCCTTGTTGGTTCTGCTGACGACCATGGCGCGGTAATCCAGATATTCGCCGAGTTTACGCAAGACAAGAACGAGCGCCCCGCTCATTTCCCCGACGCGGATCAGAGCGCGGAAGACCAACGGGAAGATATTGGGAAAATCATCGATCGCCGACGAGATCTGGCTTCCCTGTTCCAACTGGTTCTTCATGTGACTGACGACAATCTGAATGGCCTTGTCCTCGGTCTGACGCCAAAGGATGTTCATCGCCGACAAAATAGGAATACCGGCCTCGACGAGCGAAGTCAGACGGTGCGTGAACATGATCAGCGTCTGACTGTTCACCTTTTGATTGAATATCTTTTCTTTACTGCAGGCCTGGGCCGACACAAAGAAATACTCGTCGTGATTGACCCGCTGCTTGACTTCTTTTTTGTCCTCAGCCTCGATCAGACCGTGCAGACTGCGGCCGTTCGCGTCTTTAACGCAATAAATAAAACTAGCCATGACTGTCCTCTTCCATAAAAGATATTCCCATGACTTCTTCCAGGGAGGTTACCTTCTTCAATGCCTTATCCAAGCCGGCCTTGCGCAGAGTCTTCATGCCCTTGGAGACGGCCAGCTGTGTGATGTCGTGTTCGCTCGGCGCCTTTAAAATGAGATTGCGGATGCCTTCGTTGACGTTGAGCAATTCGTAAACCGCCACGCGTCCGGCGAAACCCGTTTGAAAACACTGCTCGCACCCGACGGGAGAAGCCAGCGTGATGTCTTTGGGAACTTCACAATACCGGGCGATCGATTCCCTCACCTCATCCGACGGAATATATTCTTTCTTGCACTTGGGGCATAACCGGCGCACAAGTCTCTGAGCGATGACGGCGATCATGGATGATTGAATCAGAAACGGTTCGATGTTCATGTCCAGCAGACGCATAATGGCGCCGGCGGCGGTGTTCGTATGCAGCGTCGATAAAACCAGGTGTCCTGTCAAGGCGGCGCGGATGGCAATCTCCGCCGTCTCCACGTCGCGGATCTCGCCGATCATGATGACGTTGGGGTCATGACGCAAAATATGTCGGATCGCGGTCGCGAACGTGTATCCCGACTTTGTATTGATCAATGTCTGATTGATGCCGGGGATCTTATATTCCACCGGATCCTCGACGGTGATGATGTTGCGCGTCGGATGGTTCAAAGAGTTAAGCACGGAATACAGCGTCGTTGTTTTACCGGCCCCCGTCGGTCCGGTGACAAGCATAATTCCGTACGGCCGGGTGACGAGTTTCTTGATCATGTCGATCTCGACCTCATCCATACCCAGCGAATCGAACGAAAATTTGGTGAACGATTTATCGAGCAGGCGCAAGACCATGTTCTCGCCCATGATGTCGGGAAGAGTGGACACACGGACGTCAAAATTTTTATACTGCTCCGGCAGCGTCATGCGGCCGTCCTGCGGGCGGCGGGAATCGGCCACGTCCATCCCGGAGAGGATTTTAATACGCGACAAAACTTTGCGCTCCATGTCCTTCGGGACCGGCGCCTTTTCATACAAAACACCGTCGATGCGGAAACGCACGCGCATATGCTGGGCCATGGGCTCCAGATGGATGTCGGACACGCGCTCTTTAATGGCCATACCGATCAGCGCTTCGACCATCTTGATGATGGGCGCGGAATCAGCCCCGGAATCTTTCACCAGTTTGATCGTGCGGACCGTGTGGATCGACTCGGAATATTTCTTTAAATGTGTCTCGATGTCTTCCCGTCCGGCGATGACCGGCTTGACCTGAAGACCGCTCATATACTGGATTTCCTGCAGTCCGGACACATCGAGAGGATTGTTCGTGGCAACGACGAGCGTGATGCCTTTGATTTCAATAGGCAGAACTTTATGCTGTTCCAAAAGGTCCATGGCTACAACCGCGAAAACATCTTCTTTGATCTGAATGTCGGCCAGATTGACAAACGGAAGTTTATGGATGCGGGCGAGGATTTGCGAAAGCTGGACATCGGAGACAAATCCTTCGGACACCAGGATGTCGCCTAATCGGCGATTATCGTTGTTCTGGATCTGAAGCGCGGAGCCCAACTGCTGCCGGTTGATCAACCCCTCGGCAATCAGCACTTCGCCCAATTTATCAGTTTTGTTTTCAGCCATAGTTTTTTGCCTGGCTCTACAAACTCAAAACAACTCAATATCTTCACTGCCGATTAACTGACCCAATTATTCTAGATAAGGATATCCCATAATTTCCCAAATTCAACCGCCCGAGGGCCAGTTAGGCAAATATTTTCAATAAGTTATGACAAAATTGTTAAACATTGCAATAGATTGTTAAAACGAGTTAGAAACAAAATATCAACCGTATGAGCGGTTTTTCTGTAGAAAAACAAAAAACCCGCTCCCAAAAAGGAAACAGGTTGAGTCTTTTTATTTTTAAGTAATT
>JAGNTT010000199.1 GCA_017987425.1 Candidatus Omnitrophota bacterium | reverse complement strand
CTTACGCTTTCGCAGCATTTTGCGGCGCATGCCAAGGGATTGGTGGAAAGATTCCTGACCAAGGAAGACCTGGTCGTTGAATTTGGGTGCAACGACGGGGTTCTTTTAAAGCCTCTGACTGATCTGGGTGTCAGGGCCGTCGGGGTGGAGCCCGCAGTCAACATTGCCAAGCTCGCCGTAGCCAAAGGCTGCACGGTCATCAACGATTTTTTTAACACCAGGACAGCGGGGGACATCAAGCGCCAGTACGGCCCGGCGTCACTCATCTGTGCCAACAACGTCTTTGCGCACATCGATGACATGCATGAACCGATGCGCGCGATCACCGATCTTTTGAAACCCGAAGGCATTTTTGTTTTCGAAGTCCACTATCTTTTGCCCCTTCTTGCGACGTGTCAATTCGACATGATTTACCATGAGCACATGATGCATCATTCGGTGACGGCCCTCAGTTATTTGATGGAGCTTCACGGCATGGAGATATTCGACGCCAAGCGCATTCCGATCCACGCCGGATCGATCAGGGTCTATGCCCAGAAAAAAGGGGGAGGCCGTCAGCGCATCACGCAGGAAAAGGAACTTCTTTTAAGCGAAGAACGTTTCTGCGGTCTCGACCAGGAAGAAACCTTTCTGAAGTTCGGCCGCACGGTTTATCAGAAGCGGGATACATTGATCAATCTGGTTTCACAATTGCGCAAGCAGGGTAAAAAGATTGTCGGCTACGGCGCCTCCGGTCGAGCTTCCGTGCATTTGAATTTTTGTAAATTTGGTGTGGAGGATATTCCTTACGTCACTGACGAATCTTCAGAACGCCAGGGAAGGGTCATTCCAGGAATGCATAATTCTATCGTTCCGCCCCAGCGTCTGCGGGATGAGCAGCCGGATTATGCCCTCCTGTTCGCGTACAATTTTTTTGAGGAAGTCATGAAGAAGGAACAGGAATTTGTCCGACGGGGAGGGCGCTTTATTGTTCCTCTGCCCGAGCCGAAGATCATTGAACCGAAGTAATCGTTAATGCCGAAGATGGATGATGGTGGATGGCAGACGGAAACCATCAACTATTACCTATCAACCATCTACTTGTAAAATGACTTCTATGAGAATTATCGTCTTAGGCGCGGCCGGAATGCTCGGACATGTGGCTGCCAAATTTTTTAAAGAGAAATATGGGGCGCAGGTTATCGGGTGCCTCCGCAGTAAAACCGGTGCCGCATGGCTGGATGAAGATGCGTTCGAAATCGACTTGGCCGACCCCAAGGCCGTTGAAGATTTGATTGCCCGCCACAGACCGTGTACGGTGATCAATTGTGCCGCGGTCAATGACGCATCCAAAGGTTTCGAACAGCTGGATTCAATCAACACCCGTTTGCCCCGGATGATCGCCGCCCTCTTGGATAACATTAATGACGGCAGCAAACTCATTCATATCAGTACCGACGGGGTTTTCTCCGGAAGCCGCGGTCAGTACAGCGAGAATGATTCACCGGATGCCCAGGATCTGTATGGAAAGTCCAAGCTTGCAGGCGAAGTGACACATCCGCCGCATTTGACTATCCGTACGTCCATCATTGGTCCCGATCCGTTTAAGTCCCGCGGTCTGATGAATTGGTTTCTGTCACAGACAGGCGCTGTGAAAGGTTTTACGCACGTGTTCTGGAGCGGGGTCACGACTTTGGAGCTTGTTCGGTTTATTGATCATGCCATAGAACGGAACATTTCCGGGCTCATTCATCTGGCGTCCGGTAAAATTTCCAAATATGAAATTCTAGTTCTGTTGAAGAGCGTCTTTGAGAAAGAAATTGATATTCAAAAAGAGGAGAGCGTTGCCTCAGACCGCAGTCTGATCTCCACACGTTCGGAGGTCGCTTACCGGGTTCCTCCTTTGCGGGAGATGCTGGGGCAATTAAAGTCCCGGATGGCGCGTTATCCGCAACTCTACACATAGTCGACAAAGATCAGCGATTTGCTTTACAAAAGCTTGAAAGCATGGCATATTTTAATTCAAAAAGTCATCGATCAACCGGTTCCGATCAGGAAACTATTGAATATGATCAAAGAAATAAAAGCGTGCAGGATTTGCGGAAATCCCAATCTTGAATCCATTTTAAGCCTCGGAGACCAGACGCTGACCGGTGTTTTTCCCCGGAAAACTTCTGAATTCATTACCAGGGGCCCGATGGAACTTGTTAAATGCCGGGAAGATGTAGGGGATCATTGCGGGCTTGTTCAGCTGAAACATTCGTACGAGCAGACTGAAATGTACGGCGAAAATTACGGTTACCGCTCGGGGCTCAACAGGTCGATGGTTGAGCATCTCAAGGGGCGCGTCGGACGAATATTAGAGAAAGTAAGTTTGAATGCCGGGGATTTAGTCATTGATATTGGAAGCAACGACAGCACGCTGCTGCAGAATTATCCCCAAAAAGACATTCAACTAGTCGGAATTGATCCGACCGGTGTAAAATTCAAAAGTTATTATCCCGCCCATATCAATCTTATCCCCGATTTTTTTTCAGCCGCAAAAGTCAGACAGCATTTGGGGGCTAAAAAAGCAAAAGTCATCACGTCCATTGCCATGTTCTATGATCTTGAGCGGCCGACGGATTTTATGCGTGAAGTTTTCGAGGTTCTTGACGACGATGGCCTGTGGGTTTTCGAGCAAAGTTATATGCCGACGATGCTGGAGAAGGATTCGTATGATACCGTCTGTCATGAGCATTTGGAATATTATGCGTTCAAGCAGATCAAATGGATGGCGGATGCCGTCGGCTTTAAAATTGTCGATGTGGAATTTAATGCCGCTAACGGCGGGAGTTTTGCGGTAACTGCGGCCAAGAAAACAAGCGTTCAATTTCAAGAGAACGCGCCGCTTATCCATTCAATTCTCGCAGATGAGAAAAACAAGGGGCTTTCTTCACTTGAGCCGTATCGTGCATTCGCACAGCGCATATCTTTGCAGAGAGAGAATATCATCGAGTTGGTCAGAAAGATCAACGGCCGCGGGCAGAAAATTTTCGGATACGGTGCCTCGACCAAGGGTAATGTCATCCTGCAGTACTGTTCCTTTACCTCCAAGGACATTCCGTTCATTGCGGAAGTCAATTCCGACAAGTTCGGAAGGTTCACGCCGGGGACGGGGATTCCGATCATATCCGAACAGCAAGCCAAAGAC
>JAGNTT010000044.1 GCA_017987425.1 Candidatus Omnitrophota bacterium | reverse complement strand
GTGTCCGCCGCCGTCGGGACATCGATAAAGGTCGTCTGTTTGAGCGTCTTTCCTGTGTCGCGGCATTCCAGGTCAGCCAATTCCTGGGCATGCTCACGGACCAGCGCCGCAAGTGCATTCAACTGACGCGCGCGGTCTTCGATCGAATCCTTCAGATTGTCCAAGCGGTCATCGAACGATTGACGGGCAGCAGTCACAGCAAGGTTAATGTCTTCAACGGATGCATCAGCAATGCGGCCGATGACCTCACCGGTCGAAGGATTTACGGCGTCAAAATATGTTCCACTCTGGGCCGGCATTAACTTGCCGCCGATCAGCAAATCAAAATTGAGGATTTGCGAACCGACCGTCATTCGACCGGGACCTCCTGCCACAACTGAAAAATACGGCTGCAGGGCGCGTACCATCTGGAAATTCGGGCAAAGTCTCCTCGCAGATTCATTTTTTTCTGAGTGGTCGCCACGAAAGGATCGATCTCCCGGTTAAACACCGAACGCCAGACTTTCTCCGGCGCGGAGATCAGGAACTCCGCGTTCGCGTCTTTCCCGACATCGACGATCTGTCCGTTTTGAAATTTAAAGCTGAAGACATCGCCGGTTTCATTGAGCTGGACCGCGAGATCCATGTTCATCTGAGTCTTGGCGCCGAGTTCCTTCAATTGACTGTCCGCATTGACCAGGCGGACGATCTCATCAATCTGATCCTGGGCGAAGAGCTTATATTTTTTGCGTTGATCGTTACTCGTTGATCGTTGTTCGCTTTTCTCCTGAGACTTGTGACTTGTGACCTGTGAACCCGCGTACAATCGCGAGATCGCATCCGTCTTCACCTGCTCTTCTAGCGTCTGAATAAAGAGAAAACAATCAAACAACCCGGGCCCCATCGTCACCACACCGTGATTGCGTAGCACCGCGATGTTATTTGACTTAAGAGCTTCAATGAGCGGAACAGCATCCGTGACCGAAGGCGTCGATTGCGGAATCCCTTTAACTTCACCCAGGGTAAATTTGGCCTCAAACGTTGACGGAGCAAACTGCGAGTTGTTCAAGAAATATCCGTTTATGTACGGCGTGTGCGTATGAACAACAGCTTTGACTTCAGGAAAATTTTTGTAAATCTCGGTGTGCATCAGTTTTTCCGTCGACACTTTACCGCCGTCCAATACTTCACCGTTTAAACGCATCACAACTAGATCGGACTCTTTGAGCATCCCGAGACACGTCGCGTGAGCGGTGATGACAATGACATCGTCCTGAACGCGCGCGCTGATGTTGCCGTTCAAGGCGCTGGCGAGATCTTTTTCCCACAGCAGACGGCCCGTGGAGATGATTTCTTCTTTCAGCTGTTTGATCTTGCCTCTGTCCATCTTAATTTCTCTTGGTGATGTATTCATTGGCGAGCCATTCAACGAGCGGACCGTACGCACGGATTCCCGCCGGAGCAACCGTCTTGCCGTTAAAGGTAAACACATCTTCCTGCGGCGCCAAAAATCGCTTGCGTAATTTCCCAGGGAAAATACTCACCGGAACCTTATGAGTCTTTCCCAGAACACCGAGGATCACCGCGCCGATATCACACAAAGCACCGGAGGCATCGTGATATTGATAGGAAACCCTGACTTCTTTAACCAGCCCGTTGTAAAACAAAGAACCGGCCATATTATCGGCGATGATCGTTGGGATGATCTTTTTCTTGGCGAGCGCTTTGATGGTGGCTTTGGAAGCAGCCAGATCAGGGCGGCCTTCGAGCACAAAATACTGTTCGCTTTTTTTAAATCCATCGAACACCGCGTCTTCAAATATGCCGTGCACGAGGACAACTGATTTCTTTTTGATGGATGGTCCGCTTTTCACTTAGTTCTCCAATTAACGCGCGCCGGCCTGGATCGCGATCGTCTCTGTGATCAATTCATGCGGTACAACATCAAAGCCGGGATAAAATCCCTTCACTTGACCCGCGTATGTTTTTTTACCCTGATAATTTAAAAGCTCTTTGGGATCCCTCAGTTCGATGGGAATATCCGACCCTTTTTTGATGGTGTTTGAAGGCTGCGTCAGCACACATAACGGCACGCCGAATTCTTTGGCCAGCACAGCGATCTGATAGCTTCCGATCTTGTTGGCAATATCCCCGTTGGCGCACGAACGGTCGGAACCGATGATGACCCGGTTAACCAGTCGTTCCGCCATCAAAGACCCGACGGCATTGTCCGGAATCAGCGTAATCTGAGCGCCCACCGCATTTAACTCCCATGCCGTCAGCTTGGCCCCCTGAAAATACGGACGCGTTTCAGTCGCATAAAAACGCACTTTCTTGTTTTCTTTAAGACAGATGGCTGCCGCCATGGCAAGCTCACCGCTCACATTGCAATGCGTTAAAACACTGTCGCCGTTTTTGATGAGCGCGGCAATTTTAGCGACACGCTCCATGCGTCGGTAGCGGATTCCTTTTAGGAAACCCTGAATATTCTCTTGAAGAAACGCGTAAATATCTTTATTGTCCTTGACCGCGCCATGTGCCCATCCGACGACGATCGAGGTCACATCCCCAAACGGAAATGTCGGGCGGCTGGAGTTTAATGCCTTGGCCGTGCCTTCCATCTTTTTGACAACTTTTGCCGGAGCAAGACCGGGATTGCGGGCAAGTTCGATCAAAAAAGTATTGAGCACAACCAGAAATTGACCGAAGGCCCGCGTCTTCATCTCTCGGATGACGGCGACGGCCTGCTTCGTGTCCTTAACGGCGATGTATTTAACTTTTACCGGAATCAGCGTTTCATCGAGGACGAATAAAGTCTTGTTTTCAATATATGCAGGCCAAAATAAGGGGGATTCTTTGGATTCCATATTATCCTTATTTGCCTTCCAGCTCTTTAATCAAATTAAGAGCAATCGTAATGAGAGCGCCTTCCGACATGTAATAATCAGGGTTCATGAACCCCATTTCACCGGTCATGATGTTGTCGCTCACTGCAAGGATGGATACCGCGGGAATCTTATACAGCTGGGCGATCGTCAAGAACGCGGATGAGACCATGTCGACGCCTATCGCGCCCTCGGTGACCGCCTTGTTGACATGTTCCTTGGTTTCGCGCAGGATCGCGTCCGTGGTCCATACCTTGCCGGTATGCACTTTATTTCCCATCGGGGCAATCGCAGCTTCGGCGATCTTCGTGATCTTTTCAGTCAGCCCGGCGTCCGGTTTTGTTAGAAAATCGGAATCGACATAATACGGCGTTACGCCGTCGCCGCGGACACAGCCGGTGGCGACGATCATATCGCCGATCTTGATGTCCCCGGTCAACGCGCCGCAACTGCCGATGCGGATCAGACATTTGACTTCGGCGTTACACAGGATCTCCGTCGTGATTGACGTGTCAGCGGCAAAACGTCCGCCGTTGATTCCGGTAACCTTAACACCCATATAAGTTCCCGTGTACATCGTATATTCCATAAACGAAAAATTTTTGACCGGGTTCTCAATTTTCTTCATAAGTCCGTCGAGACGTTCCTTCGGCCCCGGAACGATCGCGTATTTGCCGACGTCCTGCGGGCGCAGCTGGACCATTCCCATCAGGTCTTTTCCGGTCATGTGCACATCACGTTGCATCAGTTGCGGTGTTTGTGTCGTCATACAAATCCTTTCATTAACGGGCTATTCCCGCCTGTTTTAATAATTCTTTGTCAATCTTGCCCGTGCGGTTCTTGGGCAGAGTTTCCATAATTTCGATGTGTTGCGGGACTTTAAAATTAGCCAGATGTTCTTTGGCAAAATAACGCAATTCTTCAGCAGTCAGTTTGGATTCGGGCTTAAGCGCGATGAACGCCTTGATCGCCTCTCCGCGCAAAGGATCGGGAATACCGATGACGGCGGCATCGACCACATCCGGATTCTTATAGAATGCCGCTTCAACTTCAGGCGCAAAGACGATCTGCCCGGCGACTTTGATCATTTCCTTTTTACGCCCGACGATATAAAGATAGCCTTCCTCATCAAATTTACCCAGATCACCCGTGTGGAACCATCCGCCGTCAGACATGAGCGATTGCGTGGTTTCCGGATCGCGGTAGTATCCGTCCATGATGGTCCAACCGCGGATGACGATCTCGCCGACTTCACCGCCGGCAATTTCTTTATTCTGTTCATCGAAAATTTTTATTTCGCATAATGGTGAGGGTTTTCCGATGCTGGCGATCTTTTTACTGCCGAGAGGAGTAACGGTGTTCGGCGGACAGGTCTCGGTCATACCCCAGCCGTTCAACAGCTGGGCGTTGGGACAGTATTGATGAAAACGTTCAAGGATCTCCGGCGAGCTCGGCGCGCCGAATACGACCACCCAACGCAGAGACGACAGATCGAATTTGTCCAAATTCTTGAGTGATAAAAGCGCGGTGTACATGGCGGGGACGATATGAAAACAGGTGACTTTGAATTCCTGAATATTCCGTAAAAACTCGACGGGATTAAAACGGTCCATCAGAACTAGCGTGATGCCGAACAAAATACAGTTCTGAATGTAAATGAAACCGCCGATATGACTGAGCGGGATCGCGCACAGCTTGATATCTTTGTCGCTCAGATCGACAAAATGCTCCATGGCTTTAGGCGATCCTTCCAAATGGCGGTAATTCAACAGAATGCCTTTGGGTTTTCCCGTCGTGCCGGATGTGTAGAGAATCATGGACGGATCTTTGGGATCAATACTGACGGCCGGCAGCGAGGTTGCCTGCGTCTGCATGAGAGATGTCCACGCAATCTGGTGCGACTGCGTTGCGTCGGCGCCGACTAAAACAATTTTCTCGACGGTTCCGGCATCGGACACGACCTTATCGAGCGCGATGTCGCCGTGCGGCCGGGCGATCAGGAATTTTGTTTCAGAATGCCCCAGGCATGAAGCCAGCTCATCCTCTTTCAATTGATAATCCAGAGGGACAACGACGGCGCCAAGAGTAAAACAGGCCAGATAACTGTAAACATATTCGGGTGAGTTGGGCAGATAAATACCAACTTTAACCGCCTTCGCCACGCCCAAATTTTTCAAACCGGCGGCGAGTTTAGCGACTTCTTCCGCCAAGCGACTGTACGTAATTTGTTCTTCTTTAAAGATAACGGCGGGTTTGGGACCATACTTCTGAGAGGCAATACAAAGGACATTCGAGATGTTCATAGGCGGAATTGTAACCTGTTGTTCCAGAGGTTATTATGCAAATATTAGTAAAATTTTAACAATCTGATTTTATTATGAAACAATTAAAAGTCAAGCGCTTATCTAGATTGATTCAATCAGGCGGGTAATAGAGAGAATCTCGGCATCGCATAGGTCAAGATCGTGCTGGATGATGCTGGCTAAATGGCCCGGTTTGTCTTTGACATGCTCAAAAGATTCAACGATGCGCTGCCGGACTTTCTTTAAAAGAGCCACGCGCGCCTTCATACGGCGCCTGGCCTCTTCCCTGTCCACATAATTGATAAAATACAGCGACAGATTGATGTGAAAGTATGGGCGTTCGATGCTTAAAAAACTGCGGGTAATGATCTCATCGAAGCGTTTTCTGCCTTTGGCCGTGATTGAATAAACATTCTTCTCGGGCCAGTTGCCTTCCTTGCCGACAACATTCTTGATCAGTCCGGATTTTTCAAGCTTTTTGAGAGGATAGTAAATCGATTTGATTTCAAGCCCTATGACGGGAGAAAGCTCGTCCTTGATCTCAAGTTTGATGTCGTACCCGTGTTTCGGCTTTTCCATTAAAAGACCTAAAAACAACAACTCGTGTTCAACCATAGAAATGACCAACCGGAATTTTTGCGACTATATTATGATGGATAAAAAACTCCTTACCTTTCGATTCATTTTCACTATAATGGACGCACAGGAAAAAATTATGGCCATCCCTTTTCACAAAGCTGTCAGCAGCATCGACTCGATCTGCAGCTCCATCGAGAACGACCATCACGTTTACCGCTGGTTCATCAAATTCATTTCGCACCCCGAGATCAAAAAACGCCTGGAGAAATCACTTTCCGATCAGCAAGCCTATAAAGCCGTCAGAAATCTTGAACTCTTCAAGAGTGCCGCCTTCTTTTTTTTAATGGCTATTTTCGTAACGGCCTTCCTCGCCAAACAAAATCTTCTGCTTATTCTGGGGATTCCAGTTCTTTACGGGATTCACCGGCTGACGGAATTGCACAAAAAGAAAATCGCCGAAATAAGCCGGTCGATTTTAAATCTGGACAGAGACGCTATCAAACTTGAGGCCCAAACACTTTATCAAATCTGTGAGCATTACGGACAAATGCTAAAAATCCCGACGCTGGTCGATGTCATCGCTCATCAGGATGACATCCTTCGCCACACCGTCATCTACGCCTGCGTTATTACCTGCTTTATCTATCCCCTGGATTTTCTGAATAACTGGGCGATCGTCTTTGGTTCGTTCTTTATTGTCCAGCTGGCGATCAACACGCCTCTCGTCTTCGACCACTTAAAATAATATAACCCCTGACCACTTCATAAAGGCCTCGAATAAAAACACCGAGGCAACCAATCCCAATAGAATAAGCCCCCCGGAAGATGTGGTCATAAGAAAAAAAGTTCTTATAAATGGAAAGAAAAATGATGCCGTCCGGCCGTTCATATACGGATGCGTCACGACAAGATCATGCATGGCGTAGTTACGCCAGTTGAGGTTGATGATCCTTTTTTCCTGAAGCATATCATGGTAAAGGCGCGATCCAGGCAGCGGAGTGAGCATCGAGAGGATTGTCCAGCGCGGCCAGATGGAAATGCAAAACTTCCACAACTTATGAAGGTTCAGAAAACTGTCCGTATCAAATCCGAAAATAAAATGCGCTTTGATTTTAATGCCCGCCTTCTTGATGATGTCCGTATAGCGGATGTAATTCTCGGCCATTGCAAATTTGCCGCCCTGCTGTTTTTCCAATGATCCGCCGAAAATCTCATAACCGAAGAGAAAACCCGCGCATCCGCTTTTCTTGGCAAGCTTTAGCGTCTCGGTGTTTTTGGCGATGTCGATCGTGCATTGCGTGCGCCATTTGACCTTAAGGGGAATCAGCGCCTGAAACAGCTCTTTGGCATAGGCGGGATCAGAATAAATGTTATTGTCGATAAAGGTAAACGAATTGTACTTGTGTTTGATTTTCTGGATAAGCTCAACGATCTCACCGACTGGCTTCTTACGTGTCCTGCCGCCGCTTAATGACGGAATAGTACAGAAATGACAGCGGAATTTACAGCCGCGAGTAGTCTCGAGAAAATCTTTGATGACATAGGGCGGCGAAGCCAAAAGCTCCTTGTGGACCTCGGTGTAATAGTCATCTTTAGCCGAGCCCATATATTTCTGCTGGAGCGTACCCGCCTCAAAATCCCTGATAACTTCTTTCCACACACCTTCCGCTTCCCCGACGACCACGCTGTCGCAATAAGCCAGCGCTTCATCCGGAAGATACGTCACGTGCGGCCCGCCCATGATGACTTTGCTTCCTCTTCTTTTGAACTCCTTGGCTATTTTGTACGCCTCGGCGCAATTCGAAGTGAAACAGGTGATCGCAACGAGCTTATTCGGCCGGTAATACCGGTCACGCCAGAAAATCCTGTTAAATTCCCTAAACGAGTAGGACTTGGGCGTCAGCGCCTTGAGCACGACAAAGACCGGAGGATATGAAAACTGGAAGAGAAAGGCGATCCCGTTGACGACACCGCCGCTGCAGGGATTGATCAAAAAAACTTCCTTTGCCTCCTTGAACTTCCGGGAAACATCTGGATAAGTTTCCAAAATCAGAAAAGTGAAATAAACAAACTGCAAAAGGTAAATGTATTTGAGCGCGAATGTCGTTAAACGGGTCCAGTCGAAAGTACCGACAGATAAAAAGGCGGGAACCCAGCTTAAAACACATTCCGCCAAGAATAATCCCACAATGACGGCAAACCCGCCTCCCGACACCTTGATGGCCCGCCGGGGCAGATTGGCCGGTTTCAGATATCGGTCCGAAACAATGATCCGCGCAAGCAGAAACATCACAAAAATTCCGACGAACGGATAGAAATACTGAAAGGAACCCATTGTGCGGACGGATGGGATCACGGCGAATAAAATAAAATGGATGGCATATAAAGCCGCGAGGACAACGGTATAAGTCAACAGGTAGCGTTTGGCATTGTCATGGAAACGGGAAAACGACAGCACCATCTCTTCCCCGCTCGCAAGCTGGACGAGATATCCGAAAATACCGGATGATGCATAAAGTTTAACGGGTACCGAAATGATGAAGGCAAGCCACAAATGATGCAGAAATACGCTGCGCGCATAAATGGCATCAATCATGAATAAAATACAAACGAAGACAAGAAGGGAGTTTAGAAAAACTACGGATCTGGAAAGAGTAGGTTCACGCATGGCCGCACGCAGACATCAGCACCAGAGAGGATCATTTTTCGTCAACGACGGTCACCGTCTGATCGTCCGACAAACCAAGTATAGCATCTAATTTTGGAAATACTTTATCAGCAACGATACGTTTGGCGTTGGAACTGAGCGAGGAAACAAAAATTTTGGTCTGGTGGTCTTCTGTCTCGGAAAAGAAAATCCCGACCTCGGTCGTATTGACGCTTCCCTTGATGCCCATGACCACGATGGTGGACTTAGCCTTGTCATCGATAAAGACCTTTAATTGGGCATCAGTCACAGCCTTGAGCACTTCATCATAACAACGGCTGACCGGTTGGTTATACGTTTTGACGATGCCATTAACCCTGGCTTTTTCCAAGGAGCGAGTTGAAGATCCCCAAATGGTTTTAGAGATTTCCATGGGAGAAGCGCAGCCCGCAAAGAAAACAACAGACAACAAGAAACAATTTAGAAAGGCTTTTGACATAGGCGGCATTATAGCAAATTTAAACAATCTCTCGAGGAGTTTTTTTTGCTCCATTTCCAGACGGGTTTAAAAGAGGAAAAAGCTGACTGTCTTCGACAGCAATGCGTTCGGTGACTATACGCGCCAATTCCGTAAAACCGGCCGCAAAGATCCGGATATTTCTGACCGGTTTATCGGAAAAATACTCTTCACCAAAAATGAACAACATAAGACGTAATTCCTTGATATCCGCTTCGAAGAAATCGATAATCTTAAGCGCCGACGAATTGTGACTGTGATACGTCCTGAGCGCACTGTAAAACGTTTCTGACTGCATGGTGGTATGACGCGAGGCACGTTCGAAGAAATATCTGATCTTTTCGACGGCCTTGTCATTGCGGGTGTTTATCTGCGCCTGCTCAATCGCGTCGATCGCCAATTGGCGAGTCAAAAACAATTCGTCGCCCAAGGCATTAAGATCCATTCCCATCAGAAACACCGCCGACATCAGTCTTAAAATTCTTATAAAGTTTCTCGAAACGGTCGATCTGTTCTTTGGTCTTATCCAGCTCGTGCTTATAAACCTTGTCCCGCTCCGACAAACGGACATTTTCCGATTTCAGAGACGCGACACCGGCTTCGAGATTGATACGCTCCTGCAGCAGCCGATTATTGTCTCTTTTGGCTGTCTCAACCTGTCCGAACATTTCCTCCATCTGCGTCTTGAAATTCGCGCAGACGCGTTCAAGACCGGAAGCCTGGGCCCGATGACGGTTCAGCTCGTATTGGAGGATCTTGGCCTTATCGATCAAAGTTGAGTTGAGCTCCTTGAGCTTGGTTACATCCTGCTCCAGATGAGCAATCTGCTGGGCCTGTTCTTCTTTCTGAATGGCGAGCGCGCTAGCGAAATCCTTGGCCTCGGTAATTTCATTCCGAAGATCATCTTCCACAACGGAAAGTTTAGCCTCGAGAAGTTTCTTGGCATCCCTAAGAAGAAGATTCTCTTCCTTGGTCTTGATAAAATCCTCCTCCATCTCACGGAACTTTTTACTGCCGGCCTCACGCAGACGCTCCATCTCTTCTTTTTCTTTGAGCATGCTCTCGCGGGTGATGCGCTCCTGAGACTCGCCTTCCGCCTTCAAACGAGCTATGACGGAATTGGCTTCAATCAACTGCTGGCCTAGTTCTTTTTTAATCAGGGATACTTGAGTTTCCAGCTGGGATGCCTTGGATGAGCTGAGATCCAACTGGCTTTCCAGGATCCCGTTACGCTCTTTTAACTGGACGAGAAACTCGGCGGTCTGAGCGTCCGGCGCGCCGGTCGACTGGTTCATCTTAATCTGGGTGTTTTCTCTCATTAACTCTTCGATAACCCGTACTGCTTCTTCCGCCTGCTCGATCGCCTTTTGACTGATCATAGTGACCTGAGATTCAAGCTCTTTGACTTTTTCAAGGAGACGAGCCTCGGTGGAATTAGAAGCTACGCCGGAGACAGGCGGTTCGATAAGACTTCCGGAATAATCGGATTTTGCAAAAGAGTTTATGACAGAAAGTTGAGGGCCTGCATGCCCGGCCTCAAGTTCGGCAAGTTTGGATTTAGCACTCGCTAATTCATCCGGAGAACCGGATCGGGAACGGCCAGGGAACTCATCAGAATAACCGGTGCTATCAATGCTGGCTTCGGTCGATAGACCTTTAATTTCGGAAACATCCGTAATCGGAACGGCTTCACCATTGGCCGCCCGGTCAGTTTCCTTACCAAGAAACAGGCTGACAACCACGATGAGCGCCAGTAGAGTAACACCACCTAAAACCCAAAACATCACCATAGTTCCGGTTCCCCTATTTGATTACCAATGGGATTTATTTTTCAAATATTGAGAGTAATCTTTGACCGCATCTTCCAGACTTGTAAAAGGCTTTGTATATCCAACGCTGCGCAGCTTGTTGACATCCGCCTGTGTAAAATACTGATACATCCCCCGCAGGATTTCCGGCATTTCAATGTATTCAATATTGGTATTTTTACCGACAGCCGCAAACAAAGACCTGGCCACATCATTCCACGAACGCGCCCGGCCGCTCCCGACGTTAAAAATGCCGTTGATGTCCGGATGGTCGAAGAAAAACATCACCACATCCACCACATCCTTGACGTAAATAAAATCACGCTGCTGTTCACCGTCGGCATAATCTTTATGATAAGACTTGAAAAGCGAAATCCTGCCTTCTTTAACGACGCGGTCGTAAGCTTTGGCCACGACGCTGCGCATATCACCCTTGTGATATTCATTGGGGCCGAATACATTGAAAAATTTAAGACCGACAACTTTAGTCTGCAAATCGCGATCGAGAATCCACTGGTCAAATTTATGCTTCGAATCGCCGTAAAGGTTCAACGGTTTGCAACCTCGCGTCGAAACATCGTCGTCACGGTAATTATTGACGGCAGCGCCGTAAGTTGCCGCCGAGCTCGCATAAATCAGCCGGGCCTTGATCTTTGTCGCCCATTCCGTCATGTGACAGGAATACTGAAAATTGTTTTCCTTGAAGTAATTCTCATCCTGCAGGGTTGTTGAACTGCAGGCGCCCATATGAATAACGGCAGTGACGGTTTCCTTAAACTTGCCGGAACGGATTTCATTGAGAAAATCGCCCTTGTCAAAATACTCCTCGAATCTCTTGCCGGTTAAATTGGCATGTTTGGGGTCACCGTCGCCGTCCAAATGATCAACAAGAATCAGATCGCGCCGCCCAAGCTCATTTAACCTAGCAACAATGCAGCTGCCGATAAATCCTGCAGCACCGGTCACAACAATCACAGCCGAACTCCTTTATTCTTTATCCGCCGTTTGAGGCATCCGCAATGAAACGTCCCAAATCCTGGCCCATCTGATAGGCAATTTCCAAAC
>JAGNTT010000198.1 GCA_017987425.1 Candidatus Omnitrophota bacterium | reverse complement strand
AACCCAAGACATCCAAAACGGCACAACAATCAAAGGAGCAATCATCATGAGACAATAAACGGCCAGCATCACAATTGTTGAAACGACTTCACCGGGAACGCCCAAGTAATTTGTATAAAAGCCAACGTACTTGTTCATCGGCCAGACGGTCGATGCGCCGGACAACAAGACCGCCGACGAGGTCAGCATGATTCTCCCTGCAAGCTGGAGCAAAGGTTTTGCAGCCGGAACCTCATTGGCCACAAAAGGCAAGAAGAGCGCAGACGAACTTCCCTTTCGGATTTTAATCCAGTCGATCATATGAATCAGGCCGATGATGCAAAAGACTAAGCCTAAGCCGCAATATACAATACGCATCGTTTGGAAAAACGTCACCGAATACAAGATACTCATCATTCCTCCCAGCGCATATACGAGAGAAGCGACATAAGCCAGAACAACAAATACCCATGCCAACACCGCGTACGGCATCCCTTTCTGACGCAGCCAGCCCAACAAGGCCGCAAACAAGATGGCCGACGAAAGATTGCACGGATTTATGGCATCGCCTAAACCGTATATCATGACGTTCAACAGAGGCATAATTTTATATCTTGACCGTTTTGACCAATAGAATGTTTTTAGTCTGCTTGAGTTTTTCGATGACCTTCTCGGGAATCTGACTGTCGACGTTCACGATACTGATGGCCAGACCGCCCTGTTTTTCACGCCCGAAAGTGATACCCGCGATATTGATGTTTTCATCAGCGAGGATCGTACCGACCGCACCGACAATACCCGGTTTATCATTGTTGTTAATAAACAGCATGTGTCCGTCGGGAATTGCCTCGACGTAAACACTATTGATCTTGACGATACGCGGCTGATTGTTGCTCGAAAGAGTCCCCCACATCGTGAAGGCTTCTTTGTCGGTCTTGACTTCTACACTGATGCGGTTCACGTACTCGACTTCCTTGCTTGAACGGACATCCTGTATGCTGATCCCGCGCTCCTTGGCCATATCAAGAGCGTTGATCGAATTAACCGACTCGCCGAACACCGGAGATAAAAGGCCCTTAGCGAGAGCCATTGTCACCGGCGCCAATTCCTTTTGAGTTGTGACTGAGCCGCTGTATGTAATGGTCAATTCCTGCAGACGGCCCTGGACTAGCTGGGATAAAAATTTGCCCATCCGTTCGCCGAGGTCGACATAAGGCTCGATCGCCTTGAAAGCCTCTTCCGACAACGATGGAAAATTAGCGGCATTGCGGATGCCTTTCCCTAATAAAGCGTCTTTAACCGCATGAGCGATTTCGATCGCCACATTCACTTGGGCTTCCGAGGTGGATGCTCCCAAATGCGGGGTCACGATAACATTGTCGAATTTCAAAAGCGGTGAATCGGCAGGCAGAGGCTCTTCTTCGAAGACGTCGAGCGCACAGCCGGCGATGCGTTTCTCTTCAAGGGCCTTGGCCAGCACCTTCTCATTGATGATACCGCCGCGGGCGCAATTAATTAAACGCACGCTTTTCTTAAGCAGTGCAAATTGTTTCTCGCCGATCATCCCTTTGGTTTCATCAGTCATCGGAATATGAACAGTGATGTAGTCGGAAACCTTGTAAATTTCATCAAGCTCGACGAGATCGATTCCTTTCTGGGCCGCAACTTCTCTTGATAAATAAGGATCATAGGCTTTGATGACCATGCCGAATCCCTGAGCCATGCGCGCAACTGTGGAACCAATTCTTCCCAAGCCAATGACGCCGAGCGTCTTGCCGTGAAGTTCGACGCCATTGAATTTGTTGCGATCCCACTTGCCCAATTTCATGGACATGTAGGCCTGCGGAATATTGCGGGACAGAGCAAGGATCATGCTCATCGTATGTTCCGCCGTTGAGGTCGTATTGCCGGCAGGAGTATTCATGGCCACAATCCCGCGCTTGGTCGCTGCTTTCAAGTCAACATTATCCAGCCCGACGCCGGCGCGGCCGATGACCTTCAGTTTGCTTGCGGCTTCAAGAATATCAGCGGTCACCGTAGTACCGCTGCGGATGATGAGAGCCTGGTATTCACCGATGATTTTTTTTAACTCTTCGGGCTTCAACCCATACTGGCAGCTGACTTCAAATTCCTTGACCTCTTTAAGAATGGCTATGCCTTCTTCGGCCAACTTATCACTGATTAAAATTTTCATCTTGTTACAGCCTTTCAAGTTGTTCGTTAATCGTTGTTCGTTGATCGAGCACGAACAACGATCAACAAACAACAAGCAACTTTCTATTATCCGTTAAACACTTTCTGCGCTGCGGCAATGCCGGCGCCGAGCTCGAACGAATGTCCCATTTTTTTCAAAACTTTTTCCAGACAGGCAAAACCGGTAATCAGATCAAATTCATCAATCATCCCCATGTGGGCGATACGGATGGTCTTGCCTTTTAATTTGTCCTGACCGCCTGCGACGGTGACACCGTATTCATCGCGCATGATCTTCATGAGCTTTTCACCGTCGATGTTGGCCGGAAGAGAAATTGCGGTGAGAACATTTGACTGACATGACGGGTCCGTAAAAATTTTCAAACCCAATGCCTCAGCGGCCGCGCGTGTGGCTTTGGCCATATGCGCATAACGAGCGAAAAGGTTCTGCAACCCTTCTTTTTTAATCAAACGGACTGCTTCATTCAGAGCGATAATGATACCGATGGCAGGTGTAAACGGAGTATCCGTTTTTTCCGCCGCCTTCTTGGCTTCGCGAAGATCGAAATAATAACGAGGATTGGTGGACTTCTCAATAAGTGCGATCGCTTTGGGACTGACGCTGATCATCGCCAGACCAGGCGGAAGCATCAACCCTTTTTGCGAACCGCTCACCACCACATCGACACCCCAGTTATCGGTCTGCACATCAGTGACGCCCAAACCGCTGATCGCGTCCAAAACCAGAACAGCATTCGATTCGTTGACGACCTTGGCGATCGCCTGTACGTCCGGGGTCGCCCCCGTCGATGTTTCGCACAAAGTGATGAAGACCGCCTTGATATCCGGTTCGGCTTTCAAAAACTTCTGGATGTCGGCTGCCGTGACCGTCTTGCCCCATTCAATTTTAACCACACGAGCGTCGGCCTTATAAACTTTGCATAACTCCGTCCAGCGTTCACCGAATTTCCCGGCCTCAACAGCGATCACTTTATCCCCGGCTGAAAGCAAATTACAGACAGCGGCTTCCATCGCGCCCGTTCCGGAAC
>JAGNTT010000197.1 GCA_017987425.1 Candidatus Omnitrophota bacterium | reverse complement strand
GCAGGAACATGTCGATGCAGTCGAGAAGATCGGCCCGCACCATGGAAATTTCGTCGATGACCAGCGTTTCGAGTTTGGCGTATAAATCGCGCTTTTTCTTGATCACATAGATTTCATCAACGCTGTCAGGAGTAATATCTGGACGGAACATGAAAAACGAATGGATGGTCTGGCCTTTGATGTTGATGGCGGCGACACCCGTGGGCGCCAGCACCGCGATCTTCTTTTGGGTGCGGTGACGGAAATATTCGAGGAGCGTGGATTTTCCTGTACCGGCGCGGCCGGTGACAAAAAGATTGGTCTTGGTGTGCTCAATCAGTTCGAAGGCGAGCGAAAATTCCTGATTGAAATCGATATGACGGAACTGATCGATAGGGCTGTTGGGACTGGAGCTCATGCGTTTAACCGGAACCGCTAAGGTTTATTAATGAGGCATCAACTTATGGAACGAAGTGAACATAAGTTGCCGGCCGAATTAACCCCCGAGGAGAAACTGACTTTGCCCTAGGCAAAGTCATACTGACCGACGAGGGGGTCAATCGCTTTTGCGATTATGGACTGCAACGTTTTGTATGTCCCGACGTGACCGGCACGGCTCGTCGAAATTTCAATAATCGCTGACTTCCCGCTCTTCAATGCCGCCTGATAAACCCGTACAAACTCCCAGGCGGTGGACGGCCGGGCATAAGAAAGTCCGAACATGGATGCCGCCTCATGGAATGAGAGATCGTGCGGTGTTTCGAAAAACTTCTCAAAGACATCCTTCGAGTCGGCGATCGGCAAGAAGGAAAATATCGCCCCACCGTCATTATTAACGACCACGGTCACCACCGGATGTTTAAGGTCTCTGAGCATGCTTAAGGAATTCAGATCATGCAGAAGCGCCAGATCGCCGATAAAAAGTGTTACCGGCCCATCGAGTCCGTTGCTTAAGCCAGCGGCGCTTGCCACATTGCCGTCGATACCGCTCGCGCCGCGATTACCATGAACAAAAACCGGACATCCCTTGAAATCGCCGAAGAAATCCATGTCGCGCACCGGCAAGCTGTTGCCCAGAAAAAGCCCGGCCCCCTGCGGTATCTGCTGGGAAATAAGCCGCGCCGCGTGAGGACCGCTTAATGCACCGTTCACAGCAAAATATTCTTCCATGACCGCGTCCGCCGCCCTGTTGGCATCGACCAATATGGTCAACGCCGCCGACGGTTTGCGCTGTTTGATGTCCTTACCGACCGCCTCACAAAACGTCCCGACGGATGATTCCACACGCAGACTGACCCTGTGATCCGGGTCATTGCGCAGCGGATGATTGAGCACCATCACATAATCCTTAAGCGGAAGCGCGGCAGCGAAATCATAAAAACGTTTGGAGGTCATGCGTCCGCCCAAATGGAGTATGCCGTCAAAGTTCAATTTTCTAATGAATTTCGGGGACGCGAGGATCTGATCGAAATAGGAAATGATGTTTTTGTCGGCTTTGCCCAAACGAAGACCGGACGAAGCATCCGCAAATACGGGCCATCCCAAACGACGCGCCAGCAGGACAACCGCGTTCTGTTCCGCTTCGCCGCCGATTTTACCGACGACAATGAGACCGTTCCTGATGCCGTCGATGCGGCGGGCAATCGCCTTTGCATCCAAATTTACCGTTGCGGCACGCACATAAGTTGTATAAGGCTCTTCGTTCTTCGTCCACGTGCTGATGCCCTGAGTGTACGCTTTAAAATTTTCGCCTGTTGCCACGGGGGCCAGCGGATCGCGGAACATGCAGTTTAAATGGACGACTCCGGCGGGACCGCGCACGGCGTGATAGACCGCCTGGTCCACGGTTGTCAGAACAAACTCGGGTTTAATTTTTATATCGGGACACGGCAGATCGGACTGAAATTTCACATACTTTCCGAATAATCCCACCTGATCGATGGTCTGGACAGCGCCGGTCGCGCGCAATTCCGGCGGACGGTCGGCGGTCAGAACCACAAGAGGTACTTTTTTCTTGGAAGCTTCAATGATCGCCGGATAAAAATTGGCACCGGCCGTTCCCGACGTGCAAATGAGAGCCGCGGGTTCCCTGTGCGCGCACGCATATCCCAGCGCGTGAAACGCCAGTCCGCGTTCATCGTAATGTATAAAATGGCGAGCCTTGGGATGACGGGCAACAGCCACCGTCAAAGGCGATGACCGCGAACCGGGAGCGATGCAAAAATATTTAACACCCGAACGCACGAGCTCTTCGATAATCAGCGAGGACCAGAGGTAGTTGATATTAGGTGATTGTTGAAGATTCATATCAAAATTGTAGGGGCAACCCCCTGTGGTTGCCCTTTTAAGGGCAGGCACAGGGGCCTGCCCCTACGGATTATTTCACGTTTAATACGCGCAAAAAATTGCCTATCTTATGCTCAATTTCCTGCCATTCATCTTTGGCGGTCGATCCCTCGACAATTCCGGCTCCGGCGTAAACCGTCATCTGCCGGTCCTGCACCATGGCTGAACGGATGGCGACGACAAACTCAGTTTGTTCCAGACCGACGTAACCGATCGCGCCGGTGTACCAGCCGCGGGAAAAACCTTCAAGCTCTTCGATCAATCCCAATGCTTCTTCCGTCGGAGAACCTCCCACCGCCGGTGTCGGATGAAGCGCCTGAAAAATCTCTTCGTCCTGAACGCCGTCGTTAAGCAGCCCCTGAAAACGAGTCTTTAAATGATGTCCGTTGGGAACGCTTATAATTTCCTGCGGATGCACCATGACTTTCTGACATAAAGGCTTGAGCCCTTCGTTGATCATGTTGACCACAACTTTATGCTCATGCTGTTCCTTGCCGGAAGATTTGAGTTCCCCTTTCAGACGGTTATCATCGGAATCGGTTTTCCCGCGGGCGCGCGTTCCGGCCAAAGCTTCGCTTTCGACCGCGTTGCCGGCGCGGATGAACAATCGTTCCGGAGACGCGCCCAGAAAAAGGCGTTCGCCGTTAAATTGAAAACAGAAATGATAACTATTGGGGGTGACATTCTTAAGCTGCTGGGCGATGAGCCACGGGTTCAAAGGCTTCTTGAACACAAAATTCGTCTTGCGGGCGAGCACGACCTTTTCACAATTTTTCTGACGGATTTCGCTCAAGACCGTCTGGATATTGCGCCGCCAGGCATCCTGGGTCGGGTCATCCCGGCGGGTATCAAGACTGACATCGACGACTTTAAGCGGCTGTTCGTCCCAGCGCAAACGTTCCAGTTCAGCGAGCAC
>JAGNTT010000043.1 GCA_017987425.1 Candidatus Omnitrophota bacterium | reverse complement strand
AGAAACTCGACGAAACGAATTTGACGATTGATTTAAACAGAAAAAAAGGTCTGTCGTCCGCTCTGAAGATTGTCAAGAACGACCGCGGAATGGTTTTGATGGACCAGATCCGCGCCGAACTGGGAAGTATGCGCAAGGATGAAGAGTCGAAGTTCATCGAAGCCGGCCAGAACGCGCAATGGGCCAGCACGGTAAGGACGATGACGTTCATCGGCGCCGGGTTGGTGAATCTGATGTTTATGGCGTGGGCGTGCCTGCGGATCATCGGGGACGGACGCCGCCGCGAGGAAATCAGTGAAGAGATCAGCCGGCAGAAAGAGCTTTTAGTGACGACTCTCGCGAGCATCGGCGACGGAGTCATCATCACCGATGATGAGGGGGCCATCCTGTTTATGAACCCCGAGGCCGAGCGTCTGACCGGATGGAGGCATCTCGAAGCGGTCGGCCGCGCGCTTTCCGAAGTGTTCAGGATCATCGATGAATCCACCCGCCAGCCTGTTGAAAATCCAGTTGAGAAAGTTTTAAGACAGGAGAGCGTGCTGGGAAAAGACAATCATACGCTGCTGATCAGAAGAGACGGAACGGAAATTCCCGTTGATGACAGCACGGCGCTCATCCGCCAGTCCGACGGCGGACTTTTCGGCGTTGTTCTGGTGTTCCGCGATTTCACCCAGCACAGGAAAACAGAAAATTCGCTTAAGATGCTTAATGAGCAATTGAGCCAGCTTACCCTTCATTTGGAGAAACGCGTGGAGGACAGGACGCATCAGCTGGAGGAGCAGGCGGGACAGCTGCGTCAGCTGGCCGTTGAGCTCACCCACGTGGAGGAAAGCGAGCGCAAGCGTCTGGCCCAGATCCTTCACGATCATCTTCAGCAGCTTCTCGTCGCTGTCAAAATCCGTCTGGAATTATTGATGCGCAAACAACATACCGACATGGATAAGAGCGCGTTGTCCGAGATGAGCTCATTCATTCAGCAGGCTTACGATTCATCGCGTTCACTGACGGCGGAATTAAGGCCGCCGGTGCTGTATGAAAGCGGCCTGGGGCCGGCCCTGAAATTCCTTGCGAGAAAATTTGAGGATGAGCAGAAACTTAAAATCAATCTGGCCGTCTTTTCCGATGCCGAACCCGTTTCCGAATTGTTCAGGGTGATGCTTTATCAATCCGTGCAGGAAGCTCTGCTCAATACCGCCAAATACGCGGGAACAAATGAATGTTCGCTCAAGATGGAAAAGCTCGACGGCAACAGGATCCGCGTTGTCGTTCGCGATGAGGGGGTCGGTTTTGATACCGAGAAAATCGGGCAGAAAGGCACCGGCGGTTTCGGTCTTTTCAGCGTGCGGGAGCGGATCAGGGCCTTGGGCGGGGAATTCCGGATCGTTTCCGCGGCGGGGCAGGGCACGATGCTCGAGATGATCGTTCCCAATGAAGCGAAAGTCATCGACGCGCAGGTGTTCAAGTCCGAAGGACTTGCCGTTCCGCCGGTAAATGCCAAAGGGCTTGTCACCGTCCTGATCGGCGACGATCACAAGATTGTCCGCCAGTCGCTCGCCAGAGCGCTTCTGTCCGAGCCCTTCATCCAGCAGGTTTTTGAAGCGTCCAACGGTCAGGAAGTCGTGGATATGGTCGAGGCGAAAAATCCCAACTTCATCGTCATGGACTTTAACATGCCGGTGATGAACGGGCTTGAAGCGACCCGCATTTTGTACCAGCGCAATCCCAATGTGAAGATCATCGGGCTTTCCGTCCAGGCGGAAGAGGAAACGATCCAGACCATGAAAGATGCCGGGGCCATTGAATTCTTCAATAAGAACGAGGACATCGAAATTCTTGTGAAAACGTTAAAAAACCTGATCAAGGATTAAAGGAGAAGTATGAACAGTTTCATCCGTCGTGCGGTCTGTATATTTTTAGTGTTATTCTTGGTCGGTGCGAATGCCGGTCTTCTTTTTGCCGAACTGATCCCCGAATGCCAGGATATCGCGTATGTGGAAGAAAATTCCAGCCGCATTATTAAAGGGTCCGTCAAAAATATCGAAACGCAGGAAGATGCTAACGGACATGTGGCTACGCTTGTCACCGTTGACGTGCAGAGTGATATCAAAGGCGAAGGAGCTAATCCTGTCGTCATTAAAATATTCGGCGGGACAATTAAGAAAGAAGGACAATTCATTACGACCGGAAGCGCTGATGATCCGTCATTTGTTGTCAAACAGTCCGGAAAGCTCTATCTTTCCCAGCCTAAGTCGCCGTTTTATGAAGGACAATATTATTCAACCGTGTGTTCGACGGGCGTGATGCCCGAATAAGGCGGCTTAATGGCACAGATGAAAACGATTATCCAGCTTCCCAAGTTTATCCGCCGTTCATCGCCGGTGTTCAAACATTTTCTCCAGCTGGACGAGGTCAATTACACGGGATCGTCGATGGGCGAGAAGATCATGATGTTCCAGACGCTGGAGGGAACGCAGAAGGGCGAGTTCGCGATGATGTCCATCATCCGCAAGGAAGAGGCCGAACTCTGGCAGGCCAGCCGCGGGCTCATCATTGATATTCTGGCGTCCATCGAACCGCGCATCGTCGGTATCTTCAAGTTCCAGCTGTTGTCGATCGCGATGTCGGAAGACATGGAGCGGTTTCAGTGGAAGGAATTTTCCGACGGGATCAAGGAGCTCGGACGCGAAATACCCATCGGCCAGTCGCGCTTTGTACAGTATTGTTCACTTTTGGGAGTTTTGACCAAGCACGCCATCGAAGATGAGGCGCGCATCATGTTCGATCCGCATGTTCAGGTTCTAGAAAAGGAACCGGAAGAGCTCGATGCCGCGCTTGAGAAATTGATCAAACTCGACCGCAAGGACGCACCGCTCGGCGGAAAACGCAAGTTTGTATTTTATGATTTGAGCCGCCGGCCCATGTATGACCGCGGGAATGAAGAACAAGGCCGCCGCTTACAGAGATTAAGCCGTAAAATGGACACGATGCCTTCAACCGCTCTCAATGAAGTCTTCATCATCGACAATAACGGCTGTCACAGTCTGTTTGTGAAATCGCAAATGGAAATGGAGCTGTTTTAATGTCGCTTGATCTGACCCCGCAGAGAACCGACATCGAAATGAATGACGCGTTTCTGGAAGCGCTGAAGCTTCTGGAAGCGGGTTCGTCTCACGTCTTTATTAAAGGAAGAGCGGGGACCGGCAAATCTACGTTCCTCAATCACTGCCGGACGAATTTAAAGAAAAGCATGGTCGTGCTCGCCCCGACGGGCGCGGCGGCCTTGAACGTCCGCGGCCAGACCATCCATTCGTTTTTCAATTTCAAACCCAACATTACGGTCAGAGGTGTTTCCGGTGTCACCGTCCGAACGGAAATGAGCAAAGTGTATCCGCGGCTTGAGATGATCGTCATCGATGAAGTCTCGATGGTGCGCGCGGATTTGCTGGACTGCGTGGATGTCTTCCTGCGTCAGCACGGTCCGGATAAAAACAAAGCCTTTGGCGGCGTGCAGATGGTGCTGATCGGAGATTTGTATCAGCTTCCGCCGGTTGTCAGTTCGAGCGACCAGTCCATTTTCGAGAACCAGTACCGCAGCCCTTATTTTTTCGACGCGCATGTGTTTGAGCAGATTGCCATCGAGGTGATCGAATTTGAAAAGAATTACCGACAGAAGGACGAAGTGTTTCAGGATTTACTGGAGGCGATCCGTCATAACCGCGTGACGCCCGAACAGCTGGTTTTGCTGAATTCACGCTACGATCCGGCGTATGAACCGGCCGACGGCGAACGCTGTGTCTATCTGACAACCACCAACAAAATCGCCGAAGACCTCAATAATCAGCGTCTGGATGCTTTGAAGGAAGAACTTTTTATCCATGAAGCCAAGGTGCGGGGTTCGTTCGAAGATAAAAACCTGCCCACATTGGAAGAATTGAAACTGAAAGTAGGTGCGCAGGTCATTCTCCTGAATAACGACCGCGAAGGCAAATGGGTCAACGGTTCCATCGGCCGGATCAAAGACATCTACAACGCCGGGTTCAACGCCTGCGCCGTGCAGGTGGTGCTGGAAGACGGCAAGACGATCGAAGTGGAACCGTACATGTGGGAAATTTTTGAGTTTTTCTATAACGAAAACAAAGGTTCGGTGGAATCGCGCGTCAAAGGCTCGTTCAAACAATTCCCCATGAAGCTCGCCTGGGCCATCACCATCCACAAGAGCCAGGGTAAGACATTCGAGAAAGTTATCATAGACGTCGGCTTCGCCGGAGCGTTTTGCCACGGCCAGGTCTACGTCGCTTTAAGCCGCTGTACCACACTGGAAGGCGTCATCCTCAAGCGCCGTATCACGGCTGGGGATCTGTATGTGGATGAGAGTATTAAAAAATTTTTGGAAAGGTGCAAAGATTAAAAGATTAAAATTCAGGAAAACTTTAAACAGCAGGCTTCCAAAGCCTGCTGTTTTCTTTTGTTCGGGGCTGCGTAGGCTATTGGACTGCCGAATGAATGGGCGAAATAATTAATTTCCGACGGAGGACTTTAAAAATATTTAAAATAAATCTATGCGGGCATTTGGATAAGGATTATAGTTAAAAAGGTAAAGTTGTTATGCGGAATTAAAAAATAATTCTGCAGTCATGTGATCCGGGCACCAATCTGGAGGTTAGACATGAACATCAACGATGCCGTCAGTAGTATCTTCCTTCCATCCTTGTCATTGCTTAATGCCGCCAGGAAATTCAATACCGTGGCCGTGGTTATGTATCATAATATCACGGACGATGACGCGCCTTCTTACCGGTCGATCCGTATCAGGGATTTCCGCAACGAGATGCGATATCTCAAAGAGAAATGCGAGGTCATCACTATTGCCGATCTGGTTAAAATTTACCAGAATCCGTCCAAACTTAACAAAACATCCAGGCCTCGCGTCGTCATATCCGTCGACGACGGGTTCCGCGACAATTATACAAATGCCTTTCCAATCCTCAAGGAATTCGGGCTTCCGGCCGCTTTTTTTATCACAACCAAAGATATCCACTGGGAAGATGAGTTAAACGGCACGGGCCAGCGGAAGCTTCTGAATCTCAACGAAATGAAGGAGATGCGCAATCACGGCATGACATTTTGTTCGCACACGTATTCGCATCCCAATCTTACGAGGATGGGATATGAAGACCAGAAAATGGAAATCCGCAGAGGCATGGAAGAGCTTTATGAGCGTATTACCGATCCGGAAGTGCGGCAGGTTTTTGCTTATCCGTTCGGCGAGTACAATCAGTTGACTCTCGAAATTCTGAAGGAATTAAAGTTTAAGCTTGGACTGACGGTCTGGCATCATCTTAACGGGGCCTATGAAAACCCGTTGCGTCTTAAACGCATGACCGCTGACGGTCGTGACAATCTCCTCAAGTTTGCGTGCCAGCTCAATCCGTATGTCTTCAAGGCCTACGAATGGTTTTTAGAGCGCACATCCAATCCAAATCCCCGTCAGAAGCATTCTCTTAAGGATATGAATTCGTTCGTGTTTGAAATCTGATTGTTTCCCGAGAATATGGTATGTTGGAAACGATGTGTCATGCGGCTGAGTTTGACGGCTGTAATCAGTGCCGTCTACAGCCGTTGAATAACTCTCATAGGAGTTATCCTTAAGCGCCGGATCACGGCGAAGGATTTCTATGTGAATAAGAGCATCACGAGATTCCTGGATAAGCATAAGGTTTAAAATTAAAACTGCCCTCAGTTGTTCGCATCTGATATCATGATTGAGAATTTCGGCCGATTTGGCCATGGCATTAGAGCGCAATTCCTCCGAAGCAGAACGCGGCAAGCGAAGATCTCCAAAAAAAGTCCGTTTCCTCAAACCACAAACGCCAACTTAAAAAACAGGCATCCTATGAACATTATTGAAATTCAGCGTCTCAAAAAGAATTATTCCTTGGGAAAAACGACAGTCCAGGCTTTGCGGGGTGTTGATTTAACGGTCAAGGTCGGGGATTTTTTAAGCATCATCGGCCCTTCCGGCAGCGGCAAGACCACGCTTCTGAATGTCATCGGATGCATCGATCATCCGTCGGAAGGAAGCGTTAAATTCGATAATCAGGAAATTACAACCCTCAACGATAAGCAGATCACGGACCTGCGTCTGCATAAGATCGGTTTTATTTTTCAGACGTTCAACTTGATTCCCATTCTGGATGTTGTTGAAAATGTTGAATTCCCTTTGTTATTGATGAAGAGCCAGTCCAAGGGGGAGATTAGGAAAAGGGCGCTGCAGCTTATCGAAGCGGTGGGACTTCACGAACACGTCAAACACAAGCCGGCGGAATTATCCGGCGGACAAAGACAGCGCGTGGCGATCGCCAGGGCGCTGGTGACAAAGCCGAACCTGGTTCTCGCGGATGAGCCGACGGCCAATCTCGACTCTGTTACGGGTGAGCAGATCCTCAACATCATGAAGGAAATGAACCAAAAAGAAAAAACAACGTTCATTTTCTCAACGCACGACCAGAACGTACTCAAGTTTGCCAACGGGATCATCAAAATCAAAGACGGTCTGATCGTCAACTAAAGCTGATATGGGCCTTATTCTTAAAATAGCCTGGCGAAATATTCTGCGGCACAAGGGGAAGAGTCTTGTTGTCGGGCTCATCCTTTTTATCGGATCGTTTCTCATGACGCTCGGGAACGGCGTCATCACCGGTATGGATAAAGGGATCCAGGCCAACATCATCAATTCGTTTATGGGGCATCTCGTCCTGGTTTCGGAAAAACAGAAGTCGGACAATGTGTTTTTCGATCTCTACGGCAAGGCCGTTGCCCCGATCAATAACTTTTCCCAGATCAAACCGTTTCTGCAAAAACACAATGCCGTTTCCCAGTTTCTTCCCGTCGGTAAAAATATGGCCATGGCGCTCAATGAAGAAAGCGACATGGTGGGTGTCTATCTTTTAGGCGTCGATTTCAAGGAATATCAGAAGATGTTTCCTGGTAACATCCGGGTTATTGAAGGCCGTTTACTTAATGACCGGGAGCGTGGTGTTCTGTTTCCTACATTCACCCGCAAGCAACACTATAACTTGACCAATTTCTGGTTCATTCCCGAGGGCGGAGAAATAGTTGAAGCCAACTTAACTCCGGAAGCCAAAGAGAACAGAAATGATTTGTTGACCAAGAACACGGCGGTCTTTCTGGGTTCTAATGATGATAATTCGACGACCGACGTCCGTGTCGGGATCAAAGGCATCATTCAATTCAAGGCCCTCAATACATTTTGGGGACATTTCCTGATCCTCGACATCGAGTCTTACCGGGAATGTCTCGGGTATTTCGCCGCTTCAAACAGCGGCCGGGAAATTTCCAAGGAACGTCAGGATTTGCTTAGTATGGACAATGAAAACCTGGACAATATATTCGGAGACAATGAGACCGTTGTGGCGGATCAAGAAAAAACTGTTGAAGATGTAGTCTTTACAAGAGAGACGCAGTTGTCATCTCATGTCAACCTGGAGAATGGTACTTACAATTTGATCCTGATCAAGGTCAAGGATCCTTCCAAGCTCGACCGGCTCGCCGAATCGCTGGAAAAAGATTTGAAGGCTGAAGGGTTCGGTCTGCGGGTTTTAACCTGGAAAAAGGCGTCCGGCATGATCGGAAGCCTTTCTGTTTTGATTAAAGGGTTTCTCTTCGGTTTTGTCGCGTTCTTGTTTCTGGTTGCGGTCATCATCATTATGAATACGCTGAGCATGGCGGCGCTGGAACGCATTACCGAAATCGGCATGATGCGCGCCGTTGGCGCCCAAAAAAGTTTTATCAGCGGCATGTTTGTGGGAGAGACCGCCATTCTTTCCTCGATTTTCGGTGGGCTCGGGATCATTGCCGGCATCATCACAGTCTTTGCTCTGCCGTATTTTCACATCACGACGGACAACGACATGGTGCAGATACTATACGGGGGCGATGTCCTTGCGCCCATTCTGGATTTCAAGGACATCATCGTCACCATTGCCCAGCTGGTTTTTGTGACGTTATTGTCTGTCATTTTTCCTGTGAATATTGCCAAGAATATAACGCCGTTGGACGCTATCTCGCGAGAATAAAATGAGTTCTTTAGAAATGTAGACATGCGAATGTCCTGCAAGGGGCGGGATAGCAGCGAATTGGGCCCCACACCATAACCTTAGAGGTTCTAGAGAGAAATGGTGTGTCGGCCCGTTGAGCGGATATCCCGTCCCTTGCAGGACATTATCGAGTGATACGATCAGGCAGATTTGTCTGAGGCCTCCGGCTCCGCGGTCCGCTGCCTCATCTGTTTTGGAAAACCTTTAGGGAAATGAGGCAAGGACCAAGTCGCCTTCCGGCCTCAAACAAATCTGCCTTTAAAGAAGTGGCCTGTATCCTTGACCAGTAAAAACGTCTTACTGGCCACTGACACTGACCACTGAAACTGAAAAACTATGAATTTCCTCGTCCTCATCAGCTTACGCAACTTAACCCGGCAAAAACGCAGAAACTTTATGCTGGGGCTGTCCATCGCGATCGGCGTCATGATCCTTGTGGTCGCCAATTCCTTTACGGGCGGGATCTCCGACGTGCTTTTTAACAGGGTCGTGCGTTATGTCACCGGCCAGGTCAGTGTTTCGGTGTATGAAAAAAACATGATGTGGTGCCAGATATTCCGCGACAAGGAACGCCTGATGGATCTTGTGGACCAGAAGAATCCCCGCATCACCAAGATTGAAGAATCGGTGGGGATTTTCTCAAGGGCCATCGGCAACGGCAAGGCGGAAAACGTCATGCTCATCGGGATCGACACTTCGCTCAAGCAGACGGAGAAAGAGCGCAAGGAACTGGAAGCGTCTTTTAAAATGATCGACGGTTCATTCCAGGACCTTCAAAGAACAGACGTGGAAAATCCCGTTATTCTGTCGACCGACAAGATGAAGGATTTGAACGTCAAGGTCAACGACATCGTCCGTGTCCGCTTCAAAAATATCTTCGGCCAGGACCAGGCCGCCCGCATCACGGTTGTGGGAACGCTTAAAATTACCAATATCTTTATGTCCGGTGTGATGTTCCTGGACCTTCAGAACGCCAAGAAACTGTTCGGTTATCAGCCCTGGGAATCCGGACCTCTGGTCATCACCATGGTCAATCCGAAAAAAGATGCCGTTCCGGTGGCAAATCAGATTCACAGCAGGCTCAAACCCGGGATAGCCCAGATTGCGGCTGAAGTTCAGTCCGGAGGAAAAAAAGAACGGGCGGATGTTTTCGGTTTCTTTAATAAGGAAGAAACGAAGAAAGGTCTCGAAGAAAATGTTGTTCTGGTTTCCCGCCAGGAAAAGAACGCTCTGGATAAAAAAGGCGTTCTGGTGGGGGAGGTCCTGGCCAAAAAACTCGGCATCAACATCGGCGACAAGATCCGTTTGTCCTATCGTCTTAAATTCAAACCCGAGGAGTTTACCGGCGAATTTACCGTGACCGGTATTTTTCAGTCGGCCATGGACCACGGCATCCTCATGAACGAGTATGTCTTTTATGACATGTACTATGAAAATCTTCCGGCGGATCCCGCTGATGTGCCCGGCTCATTTAAACTGACGTCTTCCGATCCGCTGTATCCGCTGCTGGCCACCGAATGGGTCCTTTTGCCGAGGACCATGAAAACCGATGATTTTAAGAAGAAAATGCATCAGCTGACATCCAAGAAAACAAAAGCAATGGTCGTTGATGTGACAACCATGTATGAGATCGCCAGCGATATCCTGCAGCTGGAAGGCGCGTTGAATTTGATCACCATCGTGGCTGTGTTCATTCTTTTCCTGATTATATTAATGGGTGTTGTCAATACGCTGCGGATGACGGTGCGTGAGCGGACACGGGAAATCGGAACGATGCGCGCCATCGGCATGCAGAAGAACGATGTGCGCAACGCGTTTATTCTGGAAACATTTTTTCTGGCCATTTTTTCATCAGCCATCGGTGTGGCCGCCGCTTTCGCGGTCATGGGCGCGCTGTCGCGCCTGCCGCTGGACCTGCAGGATAATCCGATGGGGATGTTTCTGGTGGACGGGCATCTCTATTTTTTGCCGACGGCGTTGGGCATCGCGTCCAATGTCCTCTTGATCCTTACGATCTCGGTCGCGACCGCGTATTTTCCGGCCAGGCGCGCAGCGAATTTAAAAGCAGCTGTGGCCTTTAGGCACTATGAATAATTGTTCTTTGAGGATTAGAATGGGTATTCATGGTTATCCGGGAAGGGTTGGGATATACGCTCAACGAGCCGACACACCATTTTTTAATAAGTATTTGAGGTCATGGTGTGGGGCTCAATTCGCTTCTATCCCAACCCTTCCCGGATAATCTTTAGATTGTATTGTCAGGCAGATGTGTCTGAGGCAGGAGAGCGACTTGGTCCTTGCCTCATTTCCCTGAAGACTTTCAAAGACAAATGAGGCAGCGGACCGTGGAGCCGGATGCCTCGGACACATCTGCCTAGTGGTCAGATCGATGTTGTTGTCGTCTTTACTGGTCCCTGATACTGGCCACTGACACTGAAATAAGGAGCTCTGTTATATGAAACAACGGATTGTATTTTTACAAATATTTGTCGTTCTATGTCTCGGGTTATGGCCGGTCGCATCCGGCGCTGAGGAGCTTCCCGCGGTGAATGAGCTTCTCCAAAAGATTCAGGACGGTCTCGATCTGACCGCCGATGTCAGCGCCCGTGTGGTGATGACCCAGCAGAAAGCGGAACAGGGTACGAAGACCGTCGACATGATCTATTACCGCCGCGACACCGACGATTCGTTTCTGATCGTCATGGTTGCGCCGGAGAATGAAAAGGGGAATGGTTATCTGAGAGTCGGGGAAAATTTCTGGATGTACCGCGTCAATACCAGGATCTTCCAGCATATCAACCGCGATGAAAGCATTGCCGGGACCGACGCGGACGGGGACGACTTTGAAAACCGCAAACTCACCGAACTCTATCAGGCGACCGTTGACGCTTCGGGCCAGGCGGTGCCGCCCGTCCAATCCATGCTTGGAAAAATCCCGGTTTATCAATTCAACGTGACGGCCAAAATCAACGATGTCGACTACCCGAAGAAAACGTATTGGATACGGACGGACAATTTTCTGCCGCTTAAAGAGCAAAGTTATTCCCTGTCCGACACGCTTATGCAGACAGCTTATTACCGCAAATATACCGAGATCAACCAGCGTTTTGTTCCTATTGAAATGCTTTTTATCGATGAGTTTGAAAAAGGCAATAAAACGATCGTTGAAATAGCCAATATTGCGACAGACAAGTTGGACGACAAGATTTTTACCAAGGCCTATCTTGAGAACCTGAGCAAATAAATGGGATCCATGCGAAAGTTTCTGATGATTTTCCAAAACGCGTTGTACGCCTTTGTCTGTATATTCGGGATAACAGCCGTGAGTACCGCTTGCGCACAGGACATCGTGGATGAAGACGCCATGTTCGCGGATGATGCGACCGTTGTGGCCGCGCCCGGCACCTCTCAAGACGAGCAGGCCTCTTTAAAGAACAAAAAGTTTTCGTTCGGTGTCTCCGGAGAAGTAGAAAGTGTGAATGATTATTCTCTGATCCGCAGTGAGGAAAACTTCATCCATGAGCCTGGAGTGTCGGACAGTATTCTGCTCAATAACCTGTATTTCGACGCACGTTATCAAACGTACTACAAAATTTTCGCCAATCTGCAGTCATCCTATTCGCACTACTGGGATGACGCGGATCTGGGGACCTCGCTCGATCAGGACGATGCGACATCCGATTTCAAAGAATTCTTCGTCGACACTCCCATTCAAAACAAAATATATCTGCGCTGGGGAAAACAAGTGCTGCAGTGGGGGCGCACCCGTCTGTGGAACCCGACGGACCTGATCAATATCGACAGGAATACATTTGTCGAGAGGACCGGTTCCAAGAGCGGCGTCTACGGCGTAAGACTTCATATTCCGCAGGGCACCACCTATAATTTCTACGGGTTTCTCGATACGGGACGGGAACTGGAATCTGATGAACTGGGCGGGGCCCTCAAGTTCGAGGCGCTTGTAG